>JARGOJ010000449.1 GCA_029210225.1 Planctomycetota bacterium | reverse complement strand
CGTTCTGAACTGGGGAAAGTCGCGCGGGTATCCGCGTCTCCGTCGATAATTGATTTGATCTGAGTTTCAGTGAAAACACGTCCCTGGTTCATACCAGGGCACTGCTTCGCTTCGCGATCCCAATCGGAGCGCGACTCAAGCAGCTCGGGCCAAAATGGAAACTGACGACATTGGCTCGGTCGATCTTCGTAGATCTCACAGCCAGCGTCGTCGTTCCAGAAGATACAGTCATTGTTGCTTTTCTCAATGAGGCTGTATTGAGGGCCAATTTTGCGAAGGTAGCTTTTTCCAAAGAGCGGGACGGTTAAGTTCAAGGAGGCGGCGATGGCTTCGATTTCTCTATGGTTCACCCACACGTGACCGGGATTAGGCCCTTTGCAGCAGCGCCCGCACTGAGTGCAGGAGAATTGCAGGCCATCTTTGTACCAAGGTAACTTTCCGGTCACCGGTGGGTTCATGAGGTCGACACCATTAATTCGCCTTGACTGACCTTCAAAGTAATCTGCGCTTCAAACTCGTGTCCTTCGAGGGGAGTCGTGCTTGAGACAAAGATCTGAGCGAAGTTGTCGTCGAAGGTACGCATCAATTGGAGGAAAGCTTGAGAGCGTGACTTGTCAAACGCTGCAAGTGGCTCGTCGAGGAACATGAATTGTTCACCGTTGCGAATGCCTCTTGAGTGAACCAATGCCTGGGCTAAGCCAAGTCGTAGAGCGAGGAGAATTTGATCGGAGGTTCCGAAGGACAGGTCGATCAACTTCACGTAGTCAGCGCGCTCACTAGAATAGACTTTGATATCCAAGTCTGGAGTGAGTTGAACACGACGATAACGATTCCCTGTGATGCGAGGAAGCAGTAACTCAATGTAACGGGCGAGGTTTGGACCGAAGCGAGCCTTCATGCCTTCAACGGTTTCGTCGAAGAGCTTGAGGAGTTCTTGGCGAACTGCGAGGTCGCGAGCGATGGGGCTGAGCGCGTTCTCGAGGCCGGCGATCTTCACAGTAAGCTCGTCACAACGTGCCATTTGCTCGCGAATGTTCTCGGTGCGAGCGAAGAGTGAGACTCGTTCGTTTTCGGCTTTGGCGCGCTTCTCAGTGGCCTTCTGAAGTCCGGTTTCGGCGGCGGCCACTGCTGTGTCAAGCTCTGAAACGTCGCGAAGGACCTCACGAAGCAGCTTGCCTTCATGGAGCAGGCCTTCTTTGACTTCTTCCGGGCTCGTGTCTCCTTTTGTCTTAAGGAGGACAGGAAGACGGGACCGAGATTCAAAGTTTGATTGACGCTCGCTTGCGTCTTTACAGAGCTTGAAGAAGCCAACGAGTGACTGGTGCATGGTCTTCGCGGCTTCAGCCTTTGCGAGCTCTGAATTCTCGGTGGCCTTTGCCGACCCTGTTGACATGAGAGAGTCGAGAACGACGAGGCCTTGGGTCACCTTGCGTGTCAAGTCTTCGAGAGGCTTCTCGATCGCATCGAGGTTTTGCTTCTTCACAGAGCTCTCGATAGCGGGGTCGACTTCGCCGTCGAGTTTCAAGTTTTCGATGACGTTGTTCAGGCCTTCGAGAGCGTCTTGAGTTTGGCGCCGCATGCGATTGGCGAGAGATAGACGAGGGTTGAGTTTATCCCGAGACTCGCGAAGGCTTTTTTCCTTCTCAAGCTCCGACTTGAGCATGTCTTCAACAGAGCCTGTACTTTCCAAAAGCTCTTTGGCGTTCGATTGAAGCTCGTCGAATTTCTGATTGATTGTTTCGTTATTAATGCGGCGAATTTGCGCTTCGATCTCGTTCATTTGATCGTCGCGGTAACCAGAGCAGGCGGCGCTTTCGTCGCTGATCTTTTGGAGATCTTGACGCAACGATGCGAGTGTATCCTCGGCTTTTTTGAGCGCTCCGGCAGCTTTCGAGCGGCGCATAAACTGAGAGATCGCCACAAGAATGAAGATCACTACGACGACAGCGAGGAAGACGCCAAAGGATTTCGCTGTCAAATCTAAGGGCAGGGAACCGGCGGCAATCGCGACGGCTTCACCGAGGACCGCGCCACCAAAACCAGCGAGGCCGAGGCCAAGCAAGGCGAAGATCACGAGGCCGAGGGTGTTGCTCTTGACGCTGCCGCCAAGGTTGCTCATTTGGCGTTCGGTGGCAGACTTATATTCAGCCTTGGTGCGAGGTTGAAAATTCTCTCCGCTGCTGTCGCGTTCCTTGAGCTCAGCGGCGAGGAAATTGTGTCGTGATTGAATGAGCGCCTTGAGTTCACGGACAAGGATGGTACCGGCGCGAAGACGGCCTATTTTCTCGTTTGTATGAGTGTAGTTCTTTTCGTCGCGGAGAATCTCTTTGTTCGTCTCTGTCGCGATGGAGTCGGTGAACTTGCGAGTGGCCTCAAGAGATCCAGCGAAGCCGCTTAGATAAGCCTTGTAGTGATTGATGAGGAAGGCGTTTTGGAAGCGCTCGAAGGAGCGGAGAACCTCACGGTGGGAGGACAACATGGAGCGATTGCGATCAAGGTCTTCTCGCGCCTGTTTTTCAACGGCGAGTCCTTTGCCGATGTCGTCTTCAACTTGAAGTTTTTGGTTGTCGAATTTCTTGAGGGTTTCTTCTTCGACAGCGACGCTTGTGCGGAGGGCTGTGGCGACAGCAAGATCACGGTCGAGAGTCTCGGTCTTCTGCTTGTACTCTGTGATTTCCGATTCGACGAGGACCTTGGCGCGATCGACCGACGAGATACCGAGCATGTCGTGGACAATCTGACGCGTGTTGTCACGGCGGGCGTGAGCGACGATATCGATCTCTTTTTGAGCGACATAGAAGGAGTAGCGAAACTCGGGGAAGTTAAATCCGAGAATCCGTGGCAGAGTTTTGTTGACGGTTGCGACGTCTTCAGCGAGGACGCTGCCGTCGGGGCCCGAAACACGGGCGCTTATGGCACCGCTGCGGGAGACGGTGCGATCGATTTGAAAGATGCCTTTGTCGGCGACTTTGACAGAAATCGAGGTTTCGCACTCGTCGGCATTCCAATTGATGACTTGGGCCGGGTCGGTTTCTTCCGTGCGAACAGTGCGACCGAAGAGCGCAAAGGCGAAGCATTCTCCGAGGGTCGTCTTGCCTGCTTCATTCTCACCAATAACAGCAATCTCACCTGTTTCAGGGAGGTGTTTGATGTTGATGTCTTTGAACTTCATGAAGTTAGCGGCGCGAAGAGACTTGATAATCATGATTTGTTTCTATCCTTGATCGCGGCCTTGTTTTGAGGCCTGCGACCTTTGATCTTGATGATCTTTGTCACGGGCTCTTCAGTTGAAGAGAGGGCTCTTCAGTCTGAAGAGTGGACTCTTCAGTTGAAGAGAATCGAGCACGATCGGCTTAAGGCATGGTCTTTAAGAGACCTGAACACCTGTGATACGAGCCAATCGACGTTTTCCTAGTTCAAGAGCCTGAATGGTCAAATCGACACGGTCTTTCTCACCGAGGCGAGTAAGCGTGTCAATTCGGGCTCGAACATAGGTGTCGAACTCTTCGACAGGAGTCCGAATCTCCAGGCATTCGTGGGCTCGCCCAGGGGGACTCTCCGGGACAGGTGAGTCTTCGGCGTATTCGGCAGCGAGGCTGCCTTCGTCATCGTCTTCGACGGCCATAAGATCGGCTTTCATCATAGTTTGGGTCCGAGAGGCTTGGAACTCTTCGAGATCAAAGTCTTCCGGGCCTTCGGACACTTCGGAGAGATCAACAGGATACTCTGCAGCATCGTGATTCTCAGTCGTATCGGCGTCTTCAGAATTCTCTTCATTCGATGGCTCTTGATTCAGGCTATCGAATAAAGGTTCGTCTTGGTTAGCTTGGTTCGATTCATCCATGAGCGATACCAGCTCCTGTTTAGCGTCCGTCGTATGGAAAAAATTCGGTTCGTCGACGGGGATTGATACTGTGTTTATTATCAAGACCCCTTACAAAGCGCCGCATTATAACGCTCCGAGGGGTCCAATCAACTGACAAGCGGGGACGAGACTTTACAAATGAAGCCGGGATCTGTGTTTTGACAACCCTTGCGCTCTATTCTAGCCCCTATTTCCAAGGGCTTTCAACCAACCGTCGTGCGAATCCCGCTCGTAATTTATTCGATGACGTCGAGTAAATTCTCGAAGAGCTGATCCGTATTGTCGCCCCCGGTTGCAGGGTTTCGTATTTCCATGCCAAAAACAGAGCCATAGAGAGCGGCGCGAACTTGCTCCGAATCCATCGAATATTTCGTGCAAAGTTTTTGGGTGACTTCGGGCACCGCGAGCAAGTCGAACGAGTCCCAGAAGCGGCGTTTGACCGTGACTCGACAGCTCGCGCCCCCAGTCGACGGTTGAAACTCGTATTGTCGAGCTCCACCGCGGCGCCCCTTCACTTTGGTCAGGCGTGCAGAGAAGCCACGATGCCTTAGACCGGTGAGGATTTGATCGGGAGTGGGAACATGGTCTTGCTGAGACCAAACATTCTCGGTGGTCTCCGCACGGACACGGCCACAGCCAACCATCACCTCGGTTTCGCCCTCAAACTCGTCCCACACCACAACGGATTGTGGCGGATCAAGGAGTTTTGAGAGTTCCGAGAGGGCCTTTTTGACGCGACGATCACCAGGGTTCATGTTGCGATCGAAATAATCGATAACAACGCCCTCTTTGCCTCTTTGATACTCGATCTCGCGATGCTGAAGCACGGCTTCAATGTCGTCTAAGGTCGGCGGTGATACATCAGATATGGTTGCCTTGATGGATAGTCGATAACCCATAATCTCACCTATTAAAACACCGGAGCGCTGCTTTCAAAATAGAGTCGGTGTAGGTCCCCCCTACGCTTCCCCTACTAGGCAACACTTCCCCCACTACCAAATACAAATCTCCGAGAATGAGAAGAAAAGACTTTGGGCAAGCGTTGGTCGAGGTGGTGAACGTTGATGTCTATTTCTTCGTCCTCCACTTCGTGCCCGCCATAAAGCGTTTACGACATTCGGAGTTGCAAAACCAATATTTCTTTCGCATCGATTTCGATCGCTTCACCCAGGTGTCCGCCTTTGCGCGAACGGGTATCAACTTCGAACAATCAGCACAATTGAGCTTTGGACCTTGCTCAATCGCCTCCTGGTTCTTCAAGAACTCAGCGAGGTCTGCGACTTTTTTGAACTTCTTTGGGACGTCAAATCCCCATGCGGGAATCGCTTCTGTCTCGATGTCCTTAATCTCGCAATGGATGCGCTTCTTCACGCTTCCAGTATCAACGAGAGCTTCAATACGCACTGGGAAGTCTGTGATCTTCTTTAGCTCGGCGATGACGGCTTTGCTGAAGGTTCCAAGCTCGTAGAAGCGAAGGAAGTTTTCTTTGACGGGAATGTCTTTCGTCACCCAAAGCTCAAAGGCTGGGAGCCGGGCGTTGTTTTCGCGAATGAGCAAGCGAGTGCACTTAACGTTGCGCATCACGCCGTCTATGCGAACACGAAAGTCTTTTGTGATCGTTGTGCGTTCCGTCTTTGCGACAATTTTGCCGTTGAGCTCAATTCCATCCTCTCTGAGTTCTTTGAGGGCTTGAGCCTTTTCCTTGTCGCTGAGCTTTTGAACTTCATCGATTTGCTTGCGTTGCTGGGCTTCTCTTTTTTGTCTGAGTTTTTCGAACGACGACGCGGTCTTTTGCTCGTAAACCTTGTGATAGGCACTAAACTCGCGGAAAACGTTCTTCTCCATATCAATAGTGACGACATGGAACTGAGCCGAGTTAATGATGCGCATCGAGGACTTTTTGACGGCGATCCTGAGCATGGCATCGTTGGACGTCGATGCCCCGGGAAAGCCGTTGCTCTCGGCGAGGAGAGTGACATCAGCAAAAAGGGTTGGCGTCCAAAGAAAAGAGATTGAGAGGACAAGTACGCCGGCAAGCCGCGATTTATATCCTCTATAGGTTGTTTGTGTCATAGTCATCCTCAAAACACCTCTGCGCTAGTTTAATGGCGAAAGAAACGCAGGCCCGATTGTCATGGTTGATCTCTTTCGCGAGTGTGTGAGGAAGCTTTTTAATGTTGTAAAATGCCACAAATAACAACCTAAGCGCGCAAATTACTAGCATTGATGAACTCTACGCGTCAACACAAAATCGAAAAGATCTTGGTACCTTTAGGCCAACCTAAACTCTTGTAAAAGGCTTCCCCAGGGCAATCAAAGTCACCCACACAGAAAAATTATACAACTCGACAATATAAACCTGAGCCTGTCAGACGTCTCTCTCACACATGCGCTCTAAACTTTGTAAAAATGCCCTTCAAAAGTCTTTGCAAATCTAAAAAACGATCAAAAACAGCCATGAATAACAACAACGAGCTATGCAGCCCCTCTAAAACCGAGTCATTTTCTATCGTCGCCATCGCTGGTCCGACTGGGGGAGGCAAGGCCGGGCTCGCCATGCGACTGGCCCAGGAGACCGGCGCCCTCCTTATCTCTTGCGACTCCATGAAGATCTACCGCTTCATGGATATCGGCACAGCCAAGCCAAGCCTTGACTCCCAAGAAGAATTTGACTGGCGCGGAATAAACCTCGTCGACCCCTGGGAAGACTTCGACTCCGCCCAGTTCGTCACCCACGCCGAAGCTGCCCTGCGGGAAGCCAAAGCAAAAGGACGCCCGGCGATTCTCAGCGGCGGCACCGCCCTCTACATCAAAGCTCTGACCGAGGGCCTCTTTGAAGGGCCGGGCAAAGATGAAGCCCTCCGATTAGATCTTCGCGAGCTCGAAGCGAGTCGGGGTAAAAACGCCGTCCACGACCAACTAAGGTCCCTAGACCAAAAAGCAGCGGAGAAGCTTCACCCCAACGACATCCGCCGAGTGATTCGCGCCATTGAAGTCTTTAAGCTCACTGGCCAGAGCATCACCGATCGGCAACAGCAGTTTGGCAAGCTTCGAGACAATGTCCAACGTAAGCTCTTCGTCGCTCGAAGAGACCGTGAGGATATGGATCGGCGAATCAACAGTCGCGTTGATAGGATGATGAAAAATGGCTGGCTTGAGGAATGCCGCAGGCTCTTGGAGCTTCCACAAACGCTCTCCCGAGGACCCCTACAGGCCATTGGATACCAAGACTTATTCCGCCATATTCAAGACGGGACGGATTTAGAAGAGACAATCACGAAGATCAAAACCAAGACCCGGCGCTTTGCTCGGCGGCAGATCACCTGGCTCAATCACTTCCCAGACGCCACAGAGATACGGCTCCCAGCGGATAGTTCCTTGCCAGGTCA
>JARGOJ010000448.1 GCA_029210225.1 Planctomycetota bacterium | reverse complement strand
GATGAACCCCTCCGTGATCCGCGAGATCCTCAAGGTCACTGAGAAGCCCGGCATCATCAGCTTTGCGGGCGGTTTGCCGTCGAGCAAAACCTTCCCGGTGGCCGAGTTTGAAGCCGCCTGCGCCAAGGTACTCCAAGACGACCCGGCCGGCGCGCTGCAGTACGCAGCCTCCGAAGGTTACGGCCCGCTGCGCGAACTGGTCGCCCAGCAACTGAAAGCGCAAAGCGCGGCCGCAGGCGTCACCTGGAATGTCGACCCGGCCCAAATCCTCATCACCACCGGCTCGCAGCAAGGTCTGGACTTAGTCGCCAAAATTTTGATCGATGCCGACAGCAAGGTCTTGGTGGAGTCACCCACCTACACTCCTTTGCTTCACCAGATCAAAGCGGCGGGGGGGCATGTTCAGAGCATTCCCACTTGGATGAATGGACGCATTCGCCCCGAGTCCTTGCGTCAGGCGATTAACAAAGAGACCGCTTTGGTGGTCCTGAGCAATCTAAATAAACCGACAGGGACCTTTGTCAGCCCGGATGAACTCGCTGAGATCTGCGACGCCGCGGCGAATCATGGAGCTTATGTTCTTGTTGATGAGGTCTATCGCGACTTTATCGACTCGGACAGGATCGCTCCTGTGGCGCTTTGTGGCCCGAATGGGATTTCTACGGAGAGCCTATCGAAGATTCACGGTCTGACGCAGCTGAAGGTGGGGTGGCTCATGGGGCCTCCGGCGATCGTGAAGCGCGCCAGTCAGATTTATGACCACTTAAGCGTGAGCATTCCCTTTGTTTGCCAGGAGATCGCTCGGATGGTCTTGGAAGATCATTGGGACACCCTGCTCGATCAGGCCCGGGCTTTTTGCGCCGAGCGCCTGGCGATCATGAACGCCTTTATGGCGACCCGTAAGGACCTCCGTTGGCATGCGCCTCCGGGGGGACTGATTGGTTTGGTGGAGCCCCTCAATATGCAGGCTGAGGCCTTGGCTAAGCGGATGCTCGATGATCATCAGACCGTGGTGGTCCCAGGGCGCTTCTTTGGGGTGCGTAATCACTTGAGAGTGGGCTTTGGTGGACCAGGTCTCGAAGACTTGCTCGAACGCCTTGGCAAGGCTCTGGACGGCCCTGGAGATCCTGCCTGATTGTCTTCGCAAAGTTATGGCGAGGGTTTTTGCTTTCTGAAAACTTAGCCCTCAGGTCCTCTCTTCTTGCATACCCTCCACCTAAGGGGGCGAAGGAGCAGTGCAATCGAGCAATCGAGCAGTCGAGCAATCGAGAGGGAACAGGGCCGTTTTCTTTCACCGGGGGAGTTGGTGAGAGGCAAGCGAATGGCAAATCGACTCGCGCAGCAGCCTGTAAATGGAATCAGTCGCTGTATGGAGGGAACCAAGAGGGTGGGTAAAGCTGTCTTGGCAGGTCCTTCATATTTTGTGTGACGTGCTCTTCCCAGTCATCGGGCTCGGGGTCTTTGGGGCCAATTTGAAAGATCTTCTTGAGGACGTTTCGGGCGTGTTTGGCCCGGGTGCGGTAGATGTTGCGCATGGTGACGACGAAGGACTGGGCGCCGTCGGAGTCGTTGTTAAAGAGGCGCTGAGCGGCGCTTTGGAACCATAGCACTTCGTCGGCGAGGGTCAGGAAGCGGGCGCAAGCTCGGGCGACGCAGGGGTGGGCTGCTTGTTCGAGGGCAAAGTAGAGCTCTGAGTCGGTTAGGGCGATGTGACCGGCGACAATAGAGACCCCCGAGACGGCGAAGCGCTCTTTGATCATCATGGTGACCTTGCCCATGGTGAGCTTGTCTTCCGACTTGAGGAAGGCGATGCTGACGTTCTTATCGTTGAGCTGGGTTCCAAAGCGGCTGCCTTCGTCGCGAATGACCAAGCGGTCGTGGAGACGTAGCAGCGTGGCGTGGTGCCTTGATACGGACGCGTGCTTGAGCACCGCTTGGGAGTTCTCATCGCGCCCTACCAACATGATTGTGGCTTCTGGGAGTCGGATGTTTCGTTGCTTGGGTTCGCCTCCGGTTATATGAAGGTAGGATTCAGGGATGCGCTGGTGAGAAGCGAGTTGGAAGGGGTAGACGTGGCGGTTTTCACTCCACCACATGAGCCATTTCTCGACGTTGTCCCCGAGGTTCTCGTGGGTGATATCGAAGAGTTGGTTCATGCGCATCATGCGGTTGCGAGCGAGGCGTGTGTTGAGCTGGACGATGGCGGTGTCGGCGGCTTCTTTGCCAAAGAACTTTTCGACGCAGGCGTGCCCCGAAGTGACCCGGAGGGCATCAAAGTCGGGAGCGAGCTGGCGCAGCATGTCGAGGACGATGCGCTTGTCATTGAGAAATTTCAGGCCCTCGATAAAGGGCTCGGGGATCGTGGTGACGCGGTATTGGTCGGGGGAGCTCTCGAACACGCGAGTGCTCGCGACTTTGCGCAAGCCGCCGTCGCGGAAGAGCAGGGCGCGCTTGCCGAGCTTGACCTGGTCGCCATCTTTGAGGATTGCTTCCCGGACGCGCATGTTTGAGACGAAAGAGCCGAGGCTGCTGCCGAGGTCCTTGAGGGTATAGCCCTTCACGCCTCGGGCGACTTCAGCGTGGTTGCGGGACATGGATTTGGAGGCGATAACAATGTTGTTGTTGTCCCCCCGACCGATTGTGAATTTGGTGCCGGGGAGCAGGGGGTGGGTGATATCGGCGCCATCTTTTTTCTTCTCGATCAAGCGAGGAACTTCGACATCTCGGCCGGCGAGGATGTTTTGCAGGTCTTTGATGAGGGCTCGGGAGCTTGAGTAGCGGAAGTGCCGGTCCGCTTCGAGCATTCTGAAGATGACCATTTCCAAGGGCTTTGGAATGTCCGGGGCGAGCTCAGAAGGGTGGGGGAATTTGCCTTCGCTGATTTTGACGCCGATTTCCCATTGCTCAGCGCCGGAGAAGGGTGTGACTCCGCAGATCATTTCGTAGAGGGTGACACCCAGGGAGAATATGTCGCAGCGGGCGTCGACTTGGTGGTTGCCCCATTGCTCGGGGGCCATGTATTGGGGGGTGCCGAGCACTTGTCCGGCCATGCTGAGGCCGTCGTTGATGAGCATGTCTTTGGCGAGGCCAAAGTCGAGGACCTTGATTTGTTTTTTATCGGTGACGAGGATGTTTGAGGGTTTGATATCTCGGTGAATAATGCCGTGTTGGTGAGCAGTGGAGAGGGCTTGAGCGACATCCATGATGATCTTGGCGGCGTCCATGGGCTCATAAAGCTCGCCGTTGTCGATGATTTCGGCGATGGTTTCGCCGTCGACAAATTCCATAATGATATAGGGGCGCTCAGCGTCAGCTTCGTAAGTGTAAAGCTCGACAATGTTTGGGTGAGCCAGCTTCTTCAGGATGAGAGCTTCACGGTCGAAGCGAGCTTTCCAGATGGGATTGCCAAGCGCGTCATCGTGGATAAACTTGAGGATGACTTCTTTGTTATCCAGTTGTCGCCGGGCGAGAAAGACTTCGGCCATACCGCCTGCGCCGTGGAGTCTTTCAACAACACAATCGGAGAAAACTTGACCAACGTAGTTTTGCTGACTCACGAGATTTGCGAGACCTCATAGAACTGGGGTTGAAGATCTTTGTATCTTTTCAAAATCTTGCGGATTTAGAAATGGCATCTTTGAGTGCTTCTCAAAGTTAACTATGAAATCATGTCATACATATCGGACATAAGACAAATGGAAACAATGAGGGTATTTTCGTGAAACTTGCAAGCGTGCTTCTCTGTTCGACGCTTTTGTTGAGCGGTTGCGTCTCGGTTGGGCGAGGCAGTCACAAGGTCTATGACTGGACCGGTGAAGTCTATCCAGAAAACCCCGTCAGCATTGCTCCTTACTTTCTCGGCCTCACAACAGGAGCCCTCGCGAGTTCGCCCTTGTTGTTGCTGAGTTGGCCTATGACAGAGGTGGCCTACCCAGAGTCGGGGGACGAGGAAGATAAGCTCTGGTCGACCCTGTCTCCAGTGGCTGTGACCGGATCTTTGCTGGGGACGATTTTGGGGTCAATTTTTTATCCTTTTGGTCTTCCTTTTATGGATACGGAGGCCCAGGAAGACGAGTGGGAGGAGAGCGAAGAGTGGGGGGAAGAGGATAATTTTGCCGATGGCCCGCCTGGGGGGGAGGAAGATCCGGTGCCAGTGCCGTGGCTGTTGGAGAAGAGTGAGATTCCTAAGGACGATGGCGTTCCGAGGGCCCCGTATCGTCGGTCGACCCTGGCGCCCTGGGAGGATTATGCCCCGAGCCGTTGAGGGCGGCTGGCTGGGTCAGAATCTTATCTCGGGTCTTGTTTATTAATCTCTGCTTAATGATCTATTGAGTAGTCCTGTCTGGGAATTTATATCCGCGTTGTCTATTCTTGGGTTCATGAGAGGGCGCTGGTCTTCTTGAGTTTTGAACACTTTGTCGAAACGAGATCACCCATGACTTTCCTCCGCTATCTTTTTATCGCCGTTATCGTGACCTCTCTGAGCGCTTGCGGGACCAGCGTGAATCTCGTTGCTAAGGGCAAACCCTATGGCGGGGTTGTGTTGGACGCCACGATGGCTGGGGCCGCGGGAGTCGAAGGCTTGCCATTGACCGTGGCTGCTGCAGCGGATATGCCGCTTAGTTTTGTTGGAGATACAGTCACCGCACCGTTGTTAATTGGGAATGACTAGCGTTTGCCCTTCGTCTCTTTCACACCGCCCTTTTACGGGCTTTTAGGGCGTCTTTTTTTGCTTGTCTTTGTTTTATCAAGCGATCGATGAGTTCACTTTCAGAAATTGATCCATAATTAGTCGAGATAACTGAGGCCAAGGAAACAATTGAATCTACCTTGGTTTCATCACTTCACTGGTATTCCCTAAATCGCTCAAGGCTGGCTGTCTTCAATACTGACTAAGCATTGAGCAAAATCTCAATGCTATCTTGATGAATCAGATAGTATTTAGGAACTCCGGCGTCATCGTAAGCACAGAAGGCCAAGGAGAGATTCTGCTTCTTTGCGAAGTTGAGTAAGTCCATGCTGGGGAATTCGGCGACCCCGAGTTGGTCACGGCTCCGGCCTGTCTCGTGTCCGGCCTGAAAGAGGCTTGCCAAATCTGAAAAGACTGGAAGTCCTTTGAGCTGACCGGGCCATGTCATTGGATGTATGCGCTTCTGAGCATCATTTTGTAGCAGGAGTGGGAAGGTCCGCGAACTCAGTTCTTCTTTCAATGGTCCTAGGTCTCCTCCTGCAGCCTGTAAAACCAGTCGACGGAAATGAGGAGCCCGGAAGAGGGGCTTAATTAATAGATTGGACCTTAGATTTTCTAAACGAAGCTCTATTGATTCGGCGCTCTTTGCATCTGGCACAGCTTGTCCCATCGGAGCAGAAAGGAAGATCTTCTCCGGACGTTCCACTTCCAGTAATACAGGCTCCTTACCCGAAAGAATACGAATCATTGCGACCTCAGAGAAGAGGTCCCGTGCCATTGCTGCGATGGTCGGGTTCTTAGTGATCAGCGATAGGCAATGACTGGCGTTAAACTCGCTTGATAAATGTTTCAAGGCGGCGAGGCGCTGTTCTAGGGCCTCCGAGGATTCCATCCATTCCAATAACACCGACTCCGAGAGCACCCAGACGACTGCATTTTGGAGCTTGTTGACCTCGGGGTTATTGGGTGCAAAGAGATCGGACAGTTGGGTTGACCCGATGGCGATCAAGCTCGTGACTTGTTTCTTTAGTAGCTGAGCGCGTATGTCGGCGAGCGCCTTGTCAAACTCCTTTGGCCCTTCGTCTCCCCTCAACCCAAGATTGACAACGAAGATTCCCCCGGCCGTCAAAGTCAGGTGGGGCACTGGCTGAAAGCCGTAGGTCTTTACCGAGTGCCCCTCAGGGATTGTGACAGAACCCGGAGAGGCCTCTTTCTTCTTTTTCGGCTTCCTGCTAAACCAACCCATCAGTTCTCCAATCGAGGGAAATAGCAGCGCCTGAGCGGCTTCTCGTAGAATCCATAAAGCTCTGGGTAGTCCGTGATTGCGTCGTAAACGTCGTCGAGTTCCCCAAAGAAACGGTCGAGCTTGGCCTGATCCAAATAGACCTCGTCTTGGCCCTCTCCGGATTCTTCAGCGTCTTCATAGCTCGCGTAAAAGATGGCCAGCTCTGCGGCGTCTTCAGTTGCGCCCTCTTCAATGTTGAGGGGCTTGTTTGACCTTTGCATACAAACGCTCCCGAAGTTGCTCCATGGATTCCTTGCGGCTGTGGCTTTTGCTACGTCCTGCTAGGAAGTCCGCTCGTCGCTTCTCAAGCACTGGCATTAAAGCCGCCTTGAGTTCGGGGTTGTCAACTTCACAGTCTTGTTTGAGTGCCTCAGCAATCCTGCGTTGGGCTTCTATGGGAAGCTTGCGAGCCTCCCCTAAAATCTGTTCTTCGTTCATGCTCATAGCTCCAGTCTATCCGAGTTTTGCATAGTTCGCTAAGTTCAAATCTACGGTCTCTAAAGAGATCCTTCTTATGGAAAGAGTTTGCTCTTTATTCGCGACATGCGTTCATATTCTGAGGCACAAACTGCGACCAATACAAACTTCCGATCCTAAAGGAATGACCGTCAGGTAGACGAAGCTCTTCGTTTGACAGTAGATCTTTAATGAGCGACCGACCGTATTCCACAGATAAGACGGTCTCAGGTGCTTCTGGATAGTCGAGGGAACAATCCCTCCATTCAGTGAGAGGCTTTGCAATGTAATCTTCAAGGATGGCGATGCTGTCGGCTAAATTGACAATGGGGGCTTGGAAATACAATCCACCTTCGTCCCAGTTATATTGGTCGAATTGCACCGATATTGACTTTTCACTGATGGCCACAGTTCGAACGTGATCCGGAATCTGCTCAGAGAGTCGAATATCAATCTGGAAAGATGAAGTAGCCATTAATGTAAAACGTAGATCTCGAAAGTCCATTTGGTCATTCTCCCAATCAAAGAAAGATACCTTCCCTGAATTGGCCTATTGGACGGAGCGCTACCACGACTATGTTGAAGAATGATTGGAGTTATTGCGCGCTGATTAACTGACCGAAGCCAGCGATAAAGAATCTACTCGCTCTTCATTTGCTGAGCGAGGCGTTCATTGACTCTCAGTAGAATCGCCTCACAGCGCATTTTGTCTAACTCTGTCACGTCTTGACCTTTCAAAAGCAAGATCAGCGCCGACTGCAAATTTCGCAGACCAGGAACGTAATTTGGAGCGATCTCTAAGAGGGTCGTCAGCAAGTCCACCG
>JARGOJ010000447.1 GCA_029210225.1 Planctomycetota bacterium | reverse complement strand
CGCCAGCTTCCATCGCTCCTTTAAGTCCTTCCCAGTGATCCTTAGGCTGAAATGTGTTTTCTAAGACTTCTTCGTTTGCAGTCATGCTTTTCCTCTTTTCGTTGTTGTTGACAGGAAAGAGGATGCCTATCCCCGTTAAAAATTTCGAGGGACATTGCGGGACATGCCTAGGGAGGCTTAGTAAAATGAAGGAATGAAGAAGGAAGACACGGTCGGGCTGAATACTCACTCTCTCAACAAACACATTCAAGAACTCGCGTTGAAGCAATGGTGGATCGCTCGCCAAATTGGTGTCGACCGAAAGACAGTCAGCCGTTGGGTGACGGGGCGCGTCAAGCGCATGTCAAGAGCGAACGCCGTCGCGCTGTCAGAGCTTTTGTCGTGTCCGCTCAGCGACATCACTGTCTCCGACGAATGCGACGTCCTCGCAACTCAAGAAGAGCAAAGAATCGCCGCCGAGCTGATCGAGAAAGAAGATCTCCTTCAAATCCTCTCCGCGACAGATCACTGGCCGTTGGCAGAGAGCCTTATCAAAGCCTCAATGCTGGCCCATTTGCCCAAACGACAAATGGGCCAGCTCTACAATTTACTTTCTATCGCTGCTTGGCGTCAGGGCCATTACGACGAGGGACGACAACGAGCCGAGCGGGCCTTGGACTTGAGTCAGCAGATTGGGGACCCATTCATTGCTCACAAAGCCCAAGTGAATATCGCGACGATTGAATCCCTCACCGGCCGCGTCGACAAAGCCTTAGAAGTTTACGAATCCTGTATCAAAGATCCTCAGTCCTTCGCCAAACAACGCGATCTAGGTTCGGCCTATTCGAACCTGGGCTGCCTCTACCGGAGCTTTAAGCGCTTCGATGAGAGCGTTGTCGCCCAGGAAACGGCCTTAGAGCTTTTCAATCAACAGGGCATCGATCTCAACGCCGCCATTTCATGTTTTAGTCTCGGAGTTGTTTTCACTGAAATGAATCGTTATGACGCAGCTCTCAGTGCCTTCAAGAACGGTGAAATCGCATCATTAAAGGCGCGATATGAACGTGGGAAGGATTGCGCAGCGCTTTATTCCTGCGATCCTCTATCAATGAAAGGAGAAACCGACGCCGCCAGAGACATCTTGATTGATGCCCTCCCAAAACTCGATAATTATCCCGTTTACGACCTTGGTCTGCGAGAAATTGCCGCCCGTGTTTTCCGACGGGCTGGCGATATGGCAAAGGCCCGTGAGCAATTGAACATTGGCCTTGAAAGATCCAAGGATTTCCCGGAGATCGAAGCCTTCATGCGCTTTGAAGAGGCACGGTATCTCCTGACGATGGGTAAAAACAAGTTGGCGAGGGCCGCCCAGGAAAGTGGCACGGGCGCATTTTTAAAAGCCACATTGAATTGTCGCGCAGAGCAAAAATCGATCACCGAGTATGGTCTTGAAAACGTCGCGATCGTCGCACTATCTAAAAGGAAATCTTCCTGATTGACTTGGAGTTGAAATTGAATTTTTCACTCGTATTCGCTTAAATAAAACGGACCATTCTCAATGCTCGCCGGAAAAAAATACAAACCGCGCTCCAACGCGACTCTAGACAATTCAGAAGCCCGAAAGAACAATGGCCGTTCATTTTCCTAATTCATTCGCCTGCTATTTTTTCTTTTTGGCCGCTTTACGAATTTCGACGAGCGCGCCATCAAGGCGAGCTAAGAGCACCCTGTATCGTGCTCTCGTCTCAGCGGTCTTTTCGAGACCACGGGCCCTATTGCGAGCAAGTTGGTAACCCTTAAGCGCCTCAAGGCCTTCTGTCATCATCCATCCTGAATAACCCTGAGACTCGTAGCTATTGACGAGAGCACGAAGTAGCACCAAATCATTGGGGGCCAATCGATGAGCCTTCTCCAACACCTGCCCAGCATCTCGAGAGAGCCTCCAGGCGACTTTAGCAATGACGGCGGCTTCCGCCTCTTTTCTCGCATCAATCAGGTCTCCCGCCAGGTTTTTGTAGTAGTCGGCCCGCTTTTGTATCGATTGACCATGGGCTTTCGCAAGCTGGACGTTCCCCGGGTCATTTTCTGCGGCTTGGGAATAAAACTCACTGGCTTTTTTGTGGCTCTTTAGGCCCTCGTCGACCCGTTTTAGCCTCATGAGCAATTGTCCTTGGTTCTCCAGCAATGTCGCGGCAAAGTGTTTCAGTCGAAAATCATTGGGTGATTTCTTTGTTGCCCGCTCACAAAACCTCACGGAGTTGGCGTAGCATCTCGCGGCCTTTTCAAGCTCGCCATTCTGGCCATAGAAGCGTCCGAGGTTGTTTTGCGCTGCCCCCTGTCCAGTGAGCGCCTCGGCGGACTCAAAGGGAATCGAATCGGCAATGACTGTGGTCGCCAGGATGTATAACTTTTCAGCCGCAGCCTTGTGTTTCAGATCTTGGTGCATGCGAGCGGCATAACTGATTGTCGCGACAAGCTCGGTTCGCTCGGCCACGTCTTTCGGCGCGACTTTAACGAGGGCTTCGAGGAGTCGATCAACTTGCTGGAGCTTGGGGATGGCGGCGGCGGAATTCCCCTGAGAAAGTTGGAGGGCGGCCAAGCTCGCCAGAGTGATGCCCAGGTGCTTTTGTACGACGTAGTTCGGGCGGTCATGGAACTCCCCTTCAAGGATGACAAGCGCCGCCTTGTAGTGCTTCTCCGCGCTTCTCACGTCCCCAAGATTTGTCGTGTGAGTCCCTCCGGTGATGTCTCCAACAGAACGGTATGCGATGGCGAGGTCAAGGTTTAGGGCTGGGTCGTCTCGGGCAACTTGACTGAGTTGCTCAATGTACGCCAAAGACTTATTCACCAGTATTTTTCGGGCTTGGGTAGAACCAGGGAGGCGTGCGATTAGAGCGTCGAAATCGATAAGAAAGAACTTCGACAGATCGTGAACTTGTTTGAATCGCTGACGGGCAACCCCCTCCGCCCGTTTTGCCTGCGCTAGGGCTATCTCCGCTTGATTCCGGGCCCTCCGTGACTCCTTTTCAGCCGCAATGGCACGATTGCGAGCTTGCACGGCTTTGGCCTCAGCCAGTCTCGCCAGGCCTTCACCTTCACTTTTCAAATGCGCGTAGGTCAGAGCCAGCACAACTAAAAGCACTGGCAGCGCTGCAAAGACCATCGCGAGGCTGATGGCCAGAGAACGGTTCCTAGTGGTCCAATGTCGGAAGCGTTCGCCAAGACTGAAAGGCTGCGCCACGATGTCTTCGGCCACGAGCACCCGGCGACAATCCTCAGCGAGGTCCGCGGCAGTTTCGTAACGATCATCTGGGTCCTTCGCCAGGCATCTCGTAAGTATTGTCTCCACTTCGGAGGGAAATTTGTCGTCACTAGAATCGGAGAGCTTTGGCGGCGGCATCACAAGAATGGCCACGAGCAATTCCTGGCCCTGACGAGCGGCGAAGGGTGGCTCTCCAGTGAGCATCTCATAGAGGGTTGCACCAAGAGCGTAAACATCGGCGCGCCCGTCAATGCGGCAGTGCTTCCCCTCAAGTTGTTCCGGGGGCATGTAAGACAAGGTTCCAAGCAGGGCCCCTGTTTTTGATATGTCGCGATCCTCGTCGATTCGTTTGGCCAAGCCGAAATCTGTAATGAGAGGCTCACCATTCTCACTCGACAACACATTCGACGGTTTCATATCACGGTGAATAATGTTCTGAGTGTGTGCGTGGTGCAAACCACTCGCGAGCTTGGCGCAGAGCGTGAGGGCTTCCTGAACCTCCAGCTTTCCTTGCGCCTTCAACCGATCGGCGAGCGTCCCGCTGGACGCAAGCTCCATGGCAAGGTAAACCATGCCCGAATCCTTTCCAACATCGTAGATCGGGACGATATTGGGATGGCGAAGGCGCGCCATGGAATGCGCCTCGATTTCAAATCGTTCGAGGGCTTCCTTGTTTTCTTGCTTAGTACTTAGGATGGTTTTGAGGGCAACCCGTCTATTCAGGCCTTGGTGAATAGCTTCATAGACAATACCAATCCCTCCTCGACCGAGCTCACGAATGAGATGGTATGGACCAATGACATCTGGCGCCTGTTGAAATCTGGAGGATTGAGGTTGAGGCCTCGATGGCTGGAGCGGTGGTCCTGATGAGAATCCAACTGTTCGGCGATTATCCTCGGAGTAGTCGGGACGAGTTGGTTCATGGTTCATCGAAGGATCCTTGAGAGACAGGCCAGAATGAACGCGGCGCTCTGTCTTTGCTCTTTCGGGTGGGGTCTCAAGATCGGAAGCAGGCAAAGTCATTCCTGAGAAATAAAGACTCTCTACTAGCGATTCAAGAGCTTCATGATAGCTCTTTTCAAATCGGCCGCTAGTAAGAAAGCATCCCAGCAAATTGATGTTCCGTTACTTTTGTCGTCTCTCCTTCGCTGACCGCTTCAACACTAAAAGCCTTAAGCAGTCACTTCTTTCAACCCTTCCAGATACATAACGGTGCCGACAGACAGAAACAATATTCAGCGTTTTTCACGCTGAGGCTCATCGTCATGCTCTGTCCAATAGGGATCGTCATCTGAGACGTCCCTATCAAGTTCATCGAGCATGCGCTGATGTTTTTTGGCTCTCCAACTCGCTGATCGCCACAGTAGAATGACAAAGAACAAGAGCCCAAAAGGCCTAAGGAGGTTGCCAGAACTGAGCGCTACTGGCAACTGAAAGCAATTCATGATTAATGACCTTGAACACCAATGAGGGGCAGCAAGCTAGGCGCGATTCCACCAAGGAAGAGGAGGCCAATGATGGTTCCCACCGCAAACAATTCACGAGTTTGCAGATCAATCCCGATCCTCTTGAAGGGCGATACGCCGTAAAAGACACGGAAAAACATGCGGACAACATTGAAGCCCAAAACTGAAATAGTCATCGTCACGAGTGCAAGATTTCCAATGTTGGCGCCAATAGACCCGTGAAGCAAGACATCCTCACTCGCAAAATCGACAGTTCCCGGAATACCCGCAATTGACAATCCCATAATGAGAAACGCGGTCCCTAAATAGGGTGCGCTTTGATAGAGACCGTGAAACGATGTGAGGGTCAGGCCCGAAAATCGTGCCAGGACCGAGTTCACCATCATGCCAAAGCCAGTCGTTGATGTCAGAACCGCGGCCCACATGAGCTCCCCGCCCACGAAGCCAACAGGATTAGGATCAAGTAGTCCAACTAGCACCAAGCAATTGGCGGATAACAACGTAAAAGCGCAGGAGCGTCCCAGGCTTGTTTGGACAAGGGAGAGACCCGCACAAAGGAGACCAACGAACAAGATCGGCACTGAAATGGCCAGTGGTTCTGTCGCCCCCCAAGAGGAGACGATGGGCTCCAAAACTCGTGCACAGGTCACGAAGCCCGAAAACGGAAGGGTCCCAACGAGGACAGCCGAAAGATTCTTCTCTTGATAAGCGGCCGTAAACCAGCTTGAGAAGGGGGGGAGCCCCATGCGAATCGCTAGCCCTAAAGACAACGGAACAATGCAAAACGTTGACAGGCTATTCTTTGCCAGTTCTTCCAGGCTTAATGTCGCGACCTCTGAGACAACCGCGCAGAGCCAGGCCACGATTAAAAGTAGAGAGGCGCTTCCCAAATAACACCTTGCTAATTTTTGCGTTCGTAGTCCTTTGAAAGTCGCGAGGGCGGCGAATAGTGCAAGTAGCTCTCCAAAGATTAAGACCGTCAAATTGTTTGCGATGAGCGCGAGTTGACAGGCCCCTTGCATAAACAAGAGAATTGAAAAGTGGCGAGGTGTCGCATAGCGATTGGGAGTATTAAGAACGAGGGCAAAAGTTCCAACGGAAATGGCGGGCAGAAGTGTCGCATTAAACGGATCAATAAGAAAGCGGAGCGACAGTATTTCCCAGGCTTGGACCCCAGGTGCGGAAAGGAAAGAGACGGCCGTGAATCCCGCCCCCGCCATTCCTATACTCGCTCCGACAATAGCGGTCCAACGAGATTCCTCTGGAGATCCACAATAGGCCACGATGGCCATGACATATGAGAGCGCCAAGCTCGCAAGCATTATCACAAGGGGATTAATCATTCAGGGCTCTCCTCTTCCAAGGAATCATCGCCGTTGAGATACTTGCCAAAAGATTGGTCCAAGTCATTAATAAATAGCAAGACTGAACGAATCGGGCCTATCACAAAGGCTAGGGCCATATCGTCTAGATACCAACGCTCCAAGGCCCAGGTGTAGAGGCCTTGCCTGAGCGTTTGCGGCAAAATTTTATATTGAGCGCCAGTCTGCTCAATGGCATCTCCTTTACTAAGCATGACAGCCCTTCGATCTGAAAGAACAGAAGGCGCCCGGAGAGTTTGCCAGGTCCGAAGAATACTGTGACTGACAAAGTGAAGGAGTGCCAGATTTGTGAAGCCCAATCCAATTTCAATCCACATCAAAGCTATTTGAGTGGAGGTGGAATAGGCAATGTCGGACTTCACATCATTTTGCGTGCGTCCCACCGACGTTGAGTGCAGCGCCGTGATGACCCCTAAGCCAATGACAATAACCCTGAGCATAAGTGAATGCTCTAAAATGGGATAAACGCGAAGCAACAAAAAGGGCGAAGCATGCGTCGAGAGCGCTCCGTAGAAGATCGCGCTCGATGGCGTGGGACCTTCCATTCCTCGTGGGAGCCATCCGGTCAGGGGAAAGATTGCTCCTTTCCCCATCGCTCCAATAATCAATGCGAGACCAATGATGAGAATGTGATTGTCTGAGACCGTCAAGATCGTGGTGGACAAGTTGTTAAAGGTCATGTCTTCTCTGAAGTGATGCATGATAATGACAGAAAAGAGCAGACCAACGTCTGTGAGACGATAGATTCCGTATGTCCTTAACCCATTGTCGACAGGACCCATTCTCTGATGAAAGAAGGCAATCAGCAGCGCTGAGCTAAGTCCAACAAGCTCCCAACCGGCAAGAATCAAATCGAGGCCGTTTGCGAGAGCGATCGCCGCAATCCCTAGGTTAAATATTATGAGGAGTAAGTAAAAGCGATTGTAGCCTTCATCTCGGTGTAAATAGGTCGTCGAGAAAGCACCAATGAGTCCGCAGAGCATAAAGTCGAGAGTAAGGAACCCCAAACCTTGGAAGTCCATTATCACTTCAAGGTTTAGGTAGTAACTTCGTAGCGCAATGAAGGAAGCAATGCTTATCGTTTTCACGGCGAAGAATTGAAACAGCAATCCGATATCGAGGACAAGGCAGGCAAATGTCGAGACGGCAAATGTCCATGTGCAGATTTGATTGACAC
>JARGOJ010000446.1 GCA_029210225.1 Planctomycetota bacterium | reverse complement strand
AACCGCGAAGGCCTTGGCCGGCCAGATTCCCATGATGGGTATTTGCCTTGGTCATCAGATCCTCGCCCTCGCCTTTGGCGGAGAGACTTACAAGCTGAAGTTTGGCCACCGGGGCGGGAATCATCCTGTCATCGAATGCGCCACCGGAGTTGTCTCAATCACCTCTCAAAACCACGGCTTCGCAGTGAAAGCTGAGTCTTTGAATGAGGACATCATTGAGATCACTCACAAAAGTTTGAACGATGGCACCGTAGAGGGCCTAAAACACAAAGAATGGCCCATTTTCTCCATTCAATTCCATCCAGAAGCTGGACCGGGACCCCATGACGGGGAATCCCTCTTTGATCGCTTCATGGAATCGATGGGGGGGCAATTAGAGTCCGTGTGCGCCCACGCGTCCGCAGAGTCTGTTCCAACCGAAGTCAAGGGATCTTGAGAAGTTATCCACACCAAAATGCGCTGAGAACGCGTTAGCAGGGGGATCAAGTGCCTGGAGTCGCAATTACGGGTTTGCAATGGGGGGATGAAGGCAAAGGCAAGGTGATCGACAACCTCGCTGAGGACGCCGAGCATGTGGTGCGATACCAGGGAGGAGCGAACGCCGGCCATACGATCTTGGTTGGCGATGAGAAGTACGTCCTCCATGTTGTGCCTGCGGGGGTCCTCCAAAAAGAGAAATCCTGCGTGATTGGCAATGGCGTCGTCGTCGACTTAGAGGGCTTATGCAAAGAGCTAAGCGACCTTGAAGCCCGCGGAGTGAACACCGACAGGGTTTACCTCAGCGACCGCGCTCACATAGTGTTCCCCTTTCATAAGGCGCTCGATGCAGCTCGGGAAACAGCGGCCTCCGACGAGAACAAGATCGGCACGACAAAGCGCGGAATTGGGCCTTGCTATGCCGACAAAGTCGCTCGAATCGGGATTCGTGTTTCAGAGCTTTACAAGAAAGACCTCTTCAAGAAGCGCCTCCGACGCCTCGTCGACGAGAAGAACACCCTGCTTGAGAAAGTCTACGGCCAAGATCCCATCGACTTTGACGAGGTCTATAACAGCAGCCTGGAGCTTGCAGAGAAGCTCAAGGATCGCGTCCGAGACACTGGCGTCATTCTTCAAGAAGCCGTGAGAAAAGACGAGCGGGTCCTCTTCGAAGGCGCGCAGGGCGTCATGCTCGATGTCGATCATGGTACCTATCCCTATGTGACCAGCTCCAACGCTTCTGTCTGCGGCATCACAGCCGGAGCCGGGGTCCCACCCCGGGCCATTGGTACCTCTATCGGCGTGATCAAAGCCTACTGCACACGAGTCGGCGATGGGCCCTTCCCCACCGAGCTTCATGGTGAAGAAGGCGAGGCGCTGCGAAAAGCTGGCAACGAATTCGGCGCGACGACCGGGCGGCCAAGACGCTGCGGACATTTAGATTTGCTTCAAGTGCGCTATGCCGTCAACCTCTGCGGAGTTCGTGGCTTGGCGCTCACCAAGCTTGACGTGTTAAGCGGCAAAGAGAAAATCAAGGTGACCATCGCCTATAAGTGTGAAGACGAGATCATCACAGAGTTTCCCGCCTCTTTGGATCTCCTGAAGCGTTGCACGCCCGTTTATCGAGAGCTGGCTGGCTTCACGGAAGACATCACAGATGTTAAGAGACTTGAGGACCTCCCCCTCAACGCCCGACGTTACATTGAATTTATCGAAGCCAATGCTGGCGTTCCAGTGATCTTCTTATCGACGGGGCCCAAGCGCTCACAGTTTTTCCGTCGAGGTCATGGAGAGCAGCTTTGGGATGTCGATCACGTGTCCCAATGACCCTCAAGCCTCGCTTGGGCGATGGACACCATTGACAATTGAAGGATTGAAGGATTGAAGGAAACAGGAATGGCCAACGAGGACACGCCTGACGCGTCGCCCGCTGAGAAACTGCCAGAGTCCATCGCCATCATCATGGATGGCAATGGACGCTGGGCTCAGGAACATGAGAAACCTCGCTCAGAGGGTCATCGTGAAGGCGCAGAGAGTGTTCGCGCCATCACTCGAGAGTGCGCTCGCCTAGGGGTCAAGGAACTCACTCTCTACGCCTTCTCCACTGAGAATTGGCGGCGCCCAGAGCCTGAGATTTTCTTGCTGATGGAGCTGCTTAAAGAGTTCCTCATCAAAGAGCGCGCCGAGATCATGGACAACGATATCGTCTTCCGCGCCGTTGGCCAACTCGATCGTTTGCCTCCGGAGGTATATCAGGAGTACGAGGCCACCCGCGACATGAGCGCTCGCAACAAGGGCATGATCCTTCGCCTTTGCCTATCTTACGGCTCTCGGCAAGAGATCTTCGAAGCCGCCAAGAAGATGGCGACCCTCGCTCAAAAAGACCCTGAGGCCTTTGAGGCTCTTGAGCCCGACGACTTCCGCTCTTTCCTCTACGACCCAGAAATGCGCGACCCCGATCTATTGATTCGCACCTCCTACGAGCGACGGATCTCAAATTTTCTCCTCTGGCAGATCTCTTACACAGAGATATTCATCACAAAGACTCATTGGCCCGACTTCCGAGAATCGCAGCTTCACAATGCCCTCGCCGACTACGCGTCCCGAGAGCGGCGCTTTGGGGGTCTTATCGATGAGGAAGTTGTTTAACCAGCCTCATTCGAGAGAGATCGAGATCACCTCATGACCGACTTCGACGGCCCAGCCGTTTCCTTCACCACAGATCTCGGAACCCTCGCGCTCTTTGACCCTGACGTTCTCGATGCTCGCATTCGAGAGCCCTCAGATTGGTGGCAGGAGGGATCCTTACTCTCCCTCCCCGAGATCGCCTCTGGAGCTGTGATCATCTTGCCTCTAGGCTTGGAAGGCGATAGCAGTGCACGCATATCCTCCGGCTCTTTGACCGAGCTTGAGCAAGGCTATGCCCGCCAGTGCTTTTCGGGCTTGTCGATTGAAGTCACGAGCGGGCGAATTTTCTTGGGAGCTGGCGAACGAATCCCAGGAGATGGGCGCGGGTTGGCGGCGATCTTGCCCGGGCAGGGAGGCTTCTATGAGGTCCCAAAAGGTCACTACGACGTCAAGGTTCAGGCCCTCGACTGGCACTTTGATGATCGCTGGTATGGCGCCAATGGCAGCCCCAAAGCCGACGCTCCGCCAGACTTCGTCTTCTTTCTTAGTCCCCGGGATGCCGCGAGCCCCTACCAAGCTCCGGAGGCTTTGCCGGTCTTGATTCAATTGAGAAATCGCCCGGAAGTGAAGATCGCCAAAGCGAGCGGAACAAGCTTAGTTGGAGAAGCCCGGCGTCAAACTCGGAGCAAGATCCCCAACGCAGCCAAAGCTGCGAAGAGCCAGCCAAGTCAGCGCTTGAAAGCTCCCGAGCCTGCCGAGCTTGTCGCCTTGAAGCAGTTTTTTGAGGATGACCCGCAGTTGTCGGCGCATCGAGATCCTGCGCCGAATCTTGACTTTATGGGGGCTCGTTTTGAAATCTGCCCGGCCAATGAGACACTCAAGAATCATGTCTGGTCGGTCGACGACATTTTTAAGAAGGTCACACGAGTTCGAGAGCAGGTCCGTGTTCTAGAGCAAAAGGTGAATTCATCTGAGCTTAGACCAATGGAAAAGATGGACCTTGCTGAGTCAGTGACAGGGGTTTATCAATCTCTGGCTGAACTCTTAGTTTTTTAGGGGGGTATTTTGAGCGACGAGCCAGCTAAAAACGACTATTTATCCCGGCTTAGGGCGGGACTTGAGAGCGTCATTCAAGGGAAGTCCGAGGCGATTCGCCGCCTGGTCACGGCCCTGCTAGCCGGGGGGCATGTCCTCATGGAGGATGTCCCCGGAGTCGGCAAGACGACCTTGGCAAAAGCGCTCGCAACCCTGATCGGGGGAGAGTTTCGGCGGATTCAGTTCACCCCCGACCTACTCCCTGCAGATATCACCGGGAGTGCGGTTTACAACCCTAAACAGGGTGAGTTCACCTATCGCAGGGGACCGATCTTCGCAAACATCCTTCTGGCCGACGAAATCAATCGAGCGTCTCCCCGGACGCAATCGGCCTTGCTGGAGGCGATGAGTGAGAAACAAGTCACGATCGAGGGCAACGCCAGCCCCCTGGAGCCGCCTTTCTTAGTGATCGCGACGCAGAATCCGGTGGAGTTTCATGGCACCTATCCGTTGCCTGAGGCTCAGCTGGACCGCTTCATGCTCAAGCTTCAGTTGGGTTACCCCGATTTGGATGCGGAGCTTCAGATGTTGACCGTCCAAGGCGAGAGTCATCCTCTATCGGCCTTATCTGCCCTTGGTGAAATCGACGAGCTGGTCGAGCTTCAAAAACAAGTGACCCGGGTCACGGTGTCGAAGGCTGTGGCTCGGTATATTGTCCGATTGGTCGCGGCGAGCCGGAACGAAAGTCGATTGAAGTTAGGGGTGAGTCCTCGCGGCTCGTTATCACTCTATCGCGTCTGTCAGGCGGCGGCGTTACTCGCGGGGCGGGACCATGTCTTGCCTGACGATGTCAAAGCTTTTGCAGTGCCGGTCTTAGCCCATCGCATATTGATTGAAACAAAAGCGCGTTATCAGGGTCTAAGCAAGGAAGCCTTTATCGAGGAAGTCTTAGAGAAAACTCCGGTTGAGATGTAGACCTCTGCTGCTCGAAAAAGGGTGAAATTCCTTAGGGAATTGTGACTGTATGGTCTAATAATGAGTGGAATAGATGTTGGTGAGTGAATTATCATAAGTTTGCTTGTCTGAATGTAGAGGGCCTATTTGGCTGAGTCCAAAGGTTTTCTATAAGACGTTGGTGGTTGCCTGATCTCCGAGGCGCGACTTTCATTGCAAAGTGCGCGGCTTTGTCTAAACTAAAATCAGGGCTGTCAAGGTCGTGAAATGTGAGATTTCACGCTCCATCTTGGGAGGACAGAATTTTGGCTGAGAATCAAGAAGAATCAGTGGCCTACTTAGGCGGTGAAGTGGCCGGAAGCGATGCGCCGAGCAACGCGGAGGTCGTCGCCGGGTACCTTGAGGGTGCCCCTGGGGATAGCGGCGAGGTTCCTTTTGTGGACAACGCCTCTGGTCAACGCAGCCAAGCGGAAGCCGACACCCAAGACTTATCCACTCAAGAAATCGTAGGTTATCTAGGCCCTGAGGGTGGCGACAGCTACGATTCTTATGGCGAGAGCGTGCCGGACGAGTACACCTCGGTCGCTGGAACCTTGGAAGGGCAGACAAGCCCAACCCAAGAGATCTCCGGCTATCTAGAAGGCGGGTCCTCGGCAACTCAAGAGATTTCGGGCTATCTCGAATCCCCTGAGCCCACAATTCAAGGATACTTGCAGCCGCCAGAGCAGGTCGGCTATTTGGATTCTGGTGGCCATGATGTGGTCGATGAGACCACCAATGTTGGTGACTACGGCCAGACCTATTCTGAAGAGTACGCCGAGAGCAGCTATGAGGGCGCAGACAGCTACGCAGATAGCTATGACACTGGCGCTCAAGTTGGATATGACACAGCTCCCCAACAAGAGCATGATACGGGGAATTACGGCGACGGATATGCAGGAGGCGCTGGATACGGCGACTCTTACGGTGGTGGCGCTGATAGTTACACTGACTTTGAAGGCGGAGACGCGACGGCCGCTCAGCCAAGTCCCTATGAAACCGGCGCAGGTTTTGAGTCGTACGGCAGCAACTTAGACTCTTATGGCGACACCATCGGCGAATCGTCCACAGCCATGGATGACTTCGACGACTCCCTGCCCCAAACGATTTCCCAGCAGGATGCCGAGAGCATCATCAAGCGAATCACGACCAAGAAGTTCGCCCCTGTGACGGACGTGCCAACAATCCAAAAGCCAGTCCCTGTGAAAAAGGGCTTACCGATCGCTTTGATCCTTGGTGTGGTGGGCTTGCTGGGCATTGTTGGAATCGCAGCCCTGTTCTTTTTGCTCCCAGGAGATACTGAGATCGACGATCCTGGTGATATCAGAAGTCCTAGAAGGCCCAAGCTTTCTGAGGCCCAGCGCCTTGAGAAGAAGTTCCGTGATGCTGTGCTCGCCAGTGAGGCCATTGCGTTTGATGAAGACCCCGACTCTCTGCGTGATAAGTAAGGTTTAGGAGAACTGATGAAACGATTAATAGGAGTTCTCGCTCTTTGCTTCTTGATACCTGCAGCTGTTGAGGCAGGTATCTTAGTCATGAAGAACGGCAATGTATTTCAGGGTCGTATTCGCAATAGTGAGGTGAGTGAAGACTTCATCCTCATGCGCTGGCCCTACAAAGACTTTCGTGGTCCAGAAGGCGGCGACATTGGCCGTGGCTATAAGAAATTTGAGCGCAACCGCATTCGCTGGTTCGACACCAAGGGCGATGACTTAACCAATGAGTATTTTGGCAAGTTTGCCAAAGAGGAGCTCGATCCACGCTTTCACGCTCAGCGCCAGCTTTGGAAAGATGAGCAAGCAGGACGAAAGGACTATAAGTTCGAGGAGATTACTCCTCTACTCAAGATCAAGCAGGGTACAAGCATTGTGCCCGTCCCTATTGTCAAAGTGCACTACGAGATTCGTCGGCCTGAGGGGTGGCTCCTCAAAGAAGTGCCTATCAATCGAAAAGACAAAAGCGGTGATACGGTCTTCACCATCACCGCTCCTGAAGGCGAAAAGGGTTACCCTCCTCGTATTCACGTTGTCTCTGTGCCGCGCCCCAAGGCGCCCATGCTTGAGCAAAAGATCTGGTATGAAGATGAGATCAAGAAGCTCTCCAAAGACGGAGTCATTGACTTTCGCGAGCAAGCGCGTGAGAAGTCAATGGGAGCTCGCAAGAAAGACATCACCATGACGACGATCACTCGTCAGGGAAGCCGTAACATCATGACCCTGCGTTACATCAAGTTCCGCCGGGAGAGAGTCTACTTCGTCACCTGTTTCGCCCACGAAGAAGAGTTTCCAAAGCTAAGGAAGCTGTTCAAAAGCTGCGTAGATTCCATGGTGATTTACGAGGATGAACGCGGAGAGTAAAACGAGCGCAACAATGCGAAAAAGTATTCATGAGCAGCCGGGAAATATGAGGCTTTAAGAAGTCCGAAAGGGAGGCTTGTCACGATTGTGAGAAGCCTCTTCTTGTTACTTCACATTGAGGGACATTATGCGTGTTTTGTCAGGCGCGATCACTTTGACTTTACTTTTCGTCGCGGGCTTTGCCCACGCCGGAATCATCGTCACCCGAAAAGGAAAAGTCTTTATCGGGAAGATCAAGAAAGAGGGTCTTGGTAAAGATCACATCACAATGATCCGTCCGCGTCATGGCAACGGGCGCCCCCTCGAC
>JARGOJ010000445.1:256-7297 GCA_029210225.1 Planctomycetota bacterium | reverse complement strand
TCCCCAACATCCCTAATTTCCCAGGGCTCGATCAATACAAGGGCGAGATCTTTCACTCCAATGTTTGGGATCATAATGTCAACCTGGAAAACAAAGACGTCGCCATCGTAGGGACTGGGGCGAGCGCTATTCAAATCATTCCAGAGATCGCGACGAAGGTGAAGTCCCTCACCATTTTTCAAAGGACCCCGCCCTGGATCGTGCCTCGTTTTGATCGCAATTATTCAAAGTTCGAGAAGTGGCTCTTCCGAGTGTTCCCGCCCCTGCAGCGCCTCTATCGGCAGTTTATCTATTGGGACAGAGAGCTTCGCGGTTACTTCTTCGTGTCTAATCCGAAGCTCGATTGGGCAGAGAGACTCGCCAAACACTTTCTTCGCGCATCAATCGAAGATGCTGAGCTGCGCGAGAAAGTCACCCCCAATTACCGCCTCGGCTGCAAGCGCGTGCTTGTCTCCGATAACTACTACCCGGCCCTTCAACAGCCCGGAGTCACCCTCGTTAACAGTGGAATCTCGTCTCTTACAAGCGCTGGCGTTAAGAGTGAAGAGGGTCAAGAGACCACGGTAGATGCGGTCATTATGGCGACAGGCTTTAAGGTCTTTGACATTATGAATCGCTTTCGCGCCCTCGGACGCAAGCAACAGTTGCTTACAGAGCGTTGGAGCGAGCGAGTCGAGGCCTACTATGGAATCGCTGTGAGCGGCTTTCCCAATATGTTCATGTTGCTCGGTCCAAACACGGCCCTCGGTCACAATTCGGTGATCCTTATGATCGAGGCTCAAGCAAAGTATATTCGCCAGTGCCTAGAGCGTATGCGGAGGCGCCGATTGAAGTCACTAGAGGTCAAGAGCGAGGCGCAGCTTCACTTTAATGATTGGGTCACGAAGCGCCTGGCGAAGACTATTTGGCTCTCCGGCTGTCAGAGCTGGTATCTCGATGAGAACGGACACAATTCGACGATCTGGCCTGGTTATGTCTATCAATATCAATGGCAGACGAAGCGACCCAAATTCCATCATTATATAGAAGAGAGATAAAGAAGCCCTTGAGCCCTCTTCCGAGGCGATTTGGTCTTTTTTATCTTTTTCTTGAGCGCGTTTGACAGGACTCTCCATGGAGCATGTCTTTAGGTGCATACAACGCTTTAAGTCAATAAAAACAACGCGAGATAAAGAATTAAAAGGAGGTCGCGATGCAGCGCTTACGAAGTGTTCGTCGACGTCTCAATCCCGGGGTCAAATCTACACAAAACCTCGGGTGAGTAGCTTTAGCGGTCAGAGCAGCCGGCTGTTAACCGGCAGGACGTGGGTTCAAATCCCACCTCGCCCTTCAGAAGAAGCCTTCTCTGAATCAATCTTCGCGACACTGTAAAACAGTGATGTTTTTAGGACAATAATCATGACAAAATTTCAATTCCTTCCAGATCCCCGCAGGCGATGCACGCTCAAACAAATGCGCTGATCTGGGGGTGTGGCCGACTGGATAGGCACTGTACTACGAATGCAGTCCGAAGCAGGTTCGATTCCTGCCACCCCTTTTATTCTTTCCAATTGTCATCTATTCAATTTTAACTGGAGTTTCCAATGAGATCATTTTGGCCAGGGCGCCGAAAACCTATAGCTGTTCAAAACTTCTGAACAGCGCATAGCCTAATGGTAGGGCACCAAACTTTTAATTTGGGATGACTGGGGGTTCAAATCCCTCTGCGCTGATTGAACCAAAAGTTCTACCGATCTTAGGATCTCATTGGGGTGTAGCAAAATTGGATCGCAGCAGGCTCTTAACCTGTGTACAAGTGGGTTCGAATCCCATCACCCTAATTCAACTCTTCTTCCGAAGCGCTGCCTTCTGTTTTCTCGAAGCTCGAAAGCACACTCTCTTCGACTTCAGCCACTGATTTCATCCAAAGAAAACAGACGAGTTGAAGACAAGGCCACAATTGAAGCATTAAGCGTCGAATCGACCACTTCAAATGCCAATCCAGGTCTCGCGGCGTCGTTAGATAAACGATGAAGTAACCCAGCGCCATAAGCCCAATGATTCCCACCGCGCTGAGGATAGTACTCTTGTTCCAGTCTTTGCTCCCACCAAAGATCACAACGCAACCGAACAAGATCAACAAGACTCCAACCTGCCCCCCCCCAAAATAGACAATCCGTCGGCCAAGCACCGTGAAGATCATGAGATATCGATCGGGGTCCGTTATTTTTTCAAGCGTGCTGCTCGATTGACCGCTCACGATGTCGTTGGGGGGCGCGTATTGAAGCTTGAAGACAATGAGCAAGATGAGAAAGGGCAGGCAACCGAGGAAGAAACGGGACCCTTGCTTGACGACTGTTGCAAAGCCGCTACGCTTCCACAAAACACAGAGTCTCACGAAGGCTACGACAGCTATGAATAAGATACCTTCATTCTTCGTCCACGCTGCGAGCCCCGCCGTAACACCTGCGAGCAATGAGAGCCGCGAATGGTCCGGGGTCTTATCTTGAAGGGTGAAGAGGACGAGGGTCGAAAGCATAAAGCAGGCTAGGGGCACATCGGCGAGCTGCTCCAACGCGACTTCGACTATCACAGGGGAACCACAAAAGAGAATCCCCGCCATCATCCCTGTCCCAAAGCCCCTCAGAGCCGTCACACAGAGAACAAAGACCCCGAGTAGAGATAAGTAGAAGAGGCTGCTATTGAGGAGAGGAACATAGGGCGGTTGCTCTCCAATGATCCCCCAAATTCGTGCGTTCGCTCCAGGAATTAGAAGTGGATAGTCCGGATGAAATAGAAGACCCCGGCTGAAAGACTCGGGCCACTTTTCCCCGCTAAGTGCCAAAACCTTCCCCCGAACATTCCAAATCGCGTGGGCATCGAAGGTTCCGTGGGGGTAGGATAATCCCTGATAAACAGAGCTAGTGAACGTCAGCACGAACAAGGTTAGAAAAAGCAGCGCCAGAATGATGTGAAGCTTCGACCAGCTGATCTTCTGAAACTCTGGAAGCCCCGGCGTCTCCTCCTTAGCTCTTCGGACAATGACGACCGCCGCTGTCGCCATGACTCCAAGCTCCAATGTCAGACAGAGTGGACCGGCCTCACCGAAGATCATGAGGCTTACAAAAAATAGGCTGGAACTTAATCCCACCCCAATTCCCGGAGCCAACGCCCACTTAAAGGCACGATTCAATTGGGGATAGAGGCTCTGAATGACAAGAAAGCCTAAGAGAACGGGGACTAGTAGCAATAAGATAATAAGAGCAAACATCAACGGCGCCTCTTAAATAAGAATAGTCCTGATGGCAATTGCTTTTCAATTTCGTAGCCCTGCCTCTGCATTCTCTTTATCGGACCTTCTGTTTTATGAATAAAGCGTCCGATGACCTTCTCGGTCCGTCTCCCTGGGATCAGGGCCTTCGGAGCAATGCAATACTGCAACAACAAAGGAAAGGGGCCCGCTCCTTTACTCAACAGCTCAAATCGATCGGCCACAAGGTCTCTATCATAGGCGTAATCATCAATGTATCCCAAAGTATCCTGATCTTTTATATCGAACTGCTGAATGTCCTTCTCAATCGCTCGAATCTGAATCGCTTCGGTCTCCGGAGCTAGATTCTTTGAGTGCCGATAGTTTCGACGCTGTCGCCGCAAATGTTTGCGAGCATTAAGAATAGTGAGGATCGCGAGCGCTAAGAGGGCGACGACACTCATTCGAGAGCGTGTGATCATTAATTTCTATCCAATGTCCTATGACTTTAATGAGCGCAACATGTGGAGCGCTGTCCGAGCATCCGCAACTCGCTCCATGGGATCCCGAGCCATCAAGCGATCAATAAACTGTCCTAGAGCTCGCGGGAGCGTGGTGTTCGCTTCGCTCAGTGGTCTGGGCCTCGATTGATCTTGTTGCTGCATGAGCTCAACGAGCGATTGGGTCGGGTAGGGGGCTCGCTCGCAGGCGAGGAAATAGAGCGTTGCCCCGAGGCCATAAAGATCTGTGTGAGGGCCAACTTCTCTGGGAGCACGTAACAATTCGGGGGCGAGGAAGCCGGGCATATTCCAAGGAGGCAAGGTTTCGGGCCACCCCATTTTATGATCCCTCGAAATGTGCCTTTGAACGTAGCTCAGTCCGAAGGCCACCATCTTCAACTCTGTCTGATGGTATTCCCCAAAGCGGAAATTCTCTGGGCGCAAGTCGAGGTCGTAGAGACCTTGATCGTGCATGTCCTTGAGACAGCTCAAGCCTTGCTCAGCGACTGAAAAGATCGTCTCTTGAGAGAGCGCGCCAAACTCTTCGACGCAAGAACGCAAGTCTTGGCCAGCCACCCACTCTTCTTCCAGAACAACGGCCCTCGGAGTCATGAAGAGTTGGATGGACTTCGCTTTGTTTGGTGATGAAGCCAAGGCGAGTTTGTGGAGTTGTGATTGAAAGGCTTGGAGCTTTTCGGGGTCGGCATCCCAGGACACAACATGAAAGACGCTCGGGGGAGATGACTGCCGACTAATGAGGTAACTATCGAGACCAAATTCTTCGGGTCGGAAGACTCTGGTCACTTCAAAATCGCCGACGATCCCCACGCTTTGAAGGCGCTCTTTCAAGTCGCAGCTGTCACAGCCATTGGCGCTCGGATGGTTTTCTCCCTGGGACACCACGGCTTGGGCCTTCCAGGTTTCTGACTTGAAGGTCTTTTTGCAGCGATCACAAATCATGGTCAGCGGATGAGATCGATCCTTATCGGACACTCGCCCCACGACGACAGCGGTGCGGCCAAGCTCAATGCGATCTCCGGGAACAAGCGGCTCTGAGCCCTCGACTCGTTGACCGTTGGCGCGCTGCCTCTTGAACTGGGATTGGGATAGTAACTCCAAGCCTCCCTCACTGTATGCGAAGGCCAGATGGACATCGTCGAGGTTCGGATCATCGAGGCGAATCTGAGCGTTTTGACCTTTTCCAATCGAGCATGACTGTCCTGGGAAGAGGCAAAAGTCGAAGGGGCTTCCGTAGGGTGGCACGAGCTCCAATCGCACGGGCCAACGAACAGGTCCCTTCGCTTTTTCACTTTTCCCGCTGGCCGAGAGCCGGTGAGACTGAGGAACAGGCACGCGAGCAGACCCCGAAGCTGGGGCCATGGGCGCAGCGAGTGAGGGGTCTAGTGAGGGGTCCAACGCCGAGTTGGGGGATGGCCTCAGGGCCGCATTCGGAGTCGAATCCAATCCTGGAGTCATGGGCGGCGGGGACATCGGCCGACTCTGAGGCGCAGACATCGGTCGGCTTGGAGGCCGCTGCTGAGCGAAGCCAGAGGGGGCTGGAGGATGGGTTCCTGGACGGACAACTGGGGCTGCTCCAGAGGGAGGACGCTGAAAAGGATGGGACTCCCCTGAGGCGAAGGGGTTCGAGCTTGGGGGGCTTGCTCCGGGAGGAGCTTGAGGGTTTTGCGGCGCTGCAGCGAAGGGGTTGGTGGCAGCCTGTGAATCTTGTTGGGGCGGTACAAAACCGTGGGCGCCAGAGCTTTGAGAGCCGGGATAGGGCTGAGCGAAGGGGTTGACGAACGGATTCGCTCCAGACGACGGCGCTCCGGCCATCGGGGACCCCGCTTGGGACGGAGGCGGATACTGAGGTCTTGATATCTGGCCTGAAGGAGGAGCTGTGGGGTGTTGGGGAGCGGATTGAAAGTGGCTAGAAGGACGTTGAGTTTGGGGATGTTGAGTTGGGGGAACTTGATTCGATGAAAAGGCTCCACTCTGAACCCCCGAAGGATATCCGCTCGGTCTTCCTGGGGCCATCATCGCGCCGCTGCCGACCTGTTGTTGGGAATGGTATTCCACCATAGTCCCGCCAACCGCGATTTTATCGCCAATCGAGAGGATCACACGCTTGATCTCTTGGCCGTTGACCAAGGTTCCGTTCGCGCTTCCCAAATCCTCAACGCTCGGTCCTTGTTGCGTCACCTCAATACAGCAATGCCTCCTCGACAAGCTCGGGTCGTCCGGCCGGCAGTTCGCTTTCGAACCCCGTCCAATCACTAGCGACTCGCCCCATTGAAGAGTTCTCTCAAATGATGCGGAGAGTGGCGGCTTAATCACGAATCGAAAAATCAACTAAAACTCCCTGAAAGCTGAGTCCCTTCCCAAGGTGTGGATCCTGCGGAATCCATCTTTTCCTCCTTTTTACGCGATTATATCGACTCCCCTAGAATACGTTAGAGTTGGCTTGTTAAAGATTAAGAAGCCAGGCTCTCCGACGACTCCCTTCAACGCCACGCCCGTCCACCACCTTAAAGCGAACTCAGAGTGGACCTGCCCTAGAACTCCCTCCCTCGAATTTCCGTCATCTGTATAGAGGCCCCTAGATAGCTCACGAAACTTGAACTTTTTTCCGACCTGCTTCACAAAAAGTCTTCTCTGTCCTCGCGAATTGGAGCGCTGAGCAACGCCCCCTAAGGTCCTTCCTGAGCAATAGCTCACGCCTCCCTTTCCAAAAACAATACAAAACAGCACTCCCTCAAAAAAATAATCCGCTAATATCCACACAAACACATCAGCTAAAACCAATGAATAAAAGGACAACAAGCCACCCATAAGCAATATCTTATGCATTTCAATAAAATACTAGAATAGACTTTTATGTCGTCCTCGATCAGATTGTTACTTATCTGCTGCTCAATTCAATTTGTGAAAGGACGATTAATGATTGCAGTTTACATTAGCCTAGGATTGATTACGGTCTTAGCCCTGCTCTTCCTTGCTTGGAAGCTTCTCGTATTGGAAGCGGCCCCCGACGAATGGTTGCTGAGAATTCGCAATGGAAAATTAGTTGAATCAGGCATCGGTGTCCTGATGCTCCAACGCCCTGGCGATATCTTTGCCCGCTTCTCCAGCACAGTCCAGCGTGTTGGCTTTAGCACAGAAACCTGGACCTCCGACCGAATCCGAGTCACCTTGAAGGGCTTCATTCTCTGGTCGGTCTCTGACAAAGGCGATGATCCCTTTCAAGCCTTCCGATCCTTAGGTTTAGCGAACCTCCTCGACCCACCACAAGACCTCGGACACCCAAAGCATTTG
>JARGOJ010000445.1:0-246 GCA_029210225.1 Planctomycetota bacterium | reverse complement strand
AGCCTCAGTATCGCGCCTTTCAACAAACCGTCGGAGCCACCGCTCAACGCTTCGCCAGCACCATTGAATTAGAACCCCTACTCCGCAATCAAGAGGCCTTCGTGACAGGGCTCTCCCGACGCCTCTCCGACGATATCGAACGCAGAGGAGTCAGCATTCATCAGGTGGAGATTCTGTCTATTCAAGCGACCGATCCCGAAATCATGGCCGCGCTCTGCGCCAAGGAAGACGAGCGGATACGGGAGG
>JARGOJ010000444.1 GCA_029210225.1 Planctomycetota bacterium | reverse complement strand
GATAGAGGCCGACCCCGAGGTCTTCGCCCTTCCGATCACCACGATCAAAAGCCGCGATCCAAATCTCAGGCTCTCCGTCGGAGACGAGCAAGGCCGCGTATAAACGCTGACCGCAAATCGCAGGGCGGCCCAAGATATGACCGTTTCTCATAAGTGACTGGAGGCTTCTCTTTGAGAGAGTGTTGTCTTCTTCGGGCTGATTAATCGCGCCCTTCTCCTTCTGCCCCGGCCCCTGGTCGCCCTCCCAGAACACTGCACGGTGACCTCTGTCGGCATCGAAAAGAAAGAGCGAGCCATAGTTATTCCCAAAACCATGGCCGTAGAGACCTCGATTTCGTGACAAGGACGGCGAAGAACGAGGAATATAAAGGTTCGAGAGCAAGAGCGAACCAAAGCTCACAACTTGTGTTTCCATGCCTGGAGGCGGCGCGTCTTCAATGGTCTCACCAAAGTGAAAGGGAAGAATGGCCTTTCGCTTGCCCGTCAGCGCAGAGTGAGCAAAAATCCGTCGACCATTGGAGACATAGATAAACTCACCGCGAGCGTATGGGTGAAAACGAGGAGGTTCGTCGAGGAGGACCTCTTGAAGGGGTTTGACTCGTCGGCCATTGCGCCAAATCATTGCGCTTCTGCTCGACGTTTTCGTTCGCTTCGTTTCCCAGAAGGCGATCTTTGAATCGTTGAGTTTTGGGTTTCGGAGGCTGAGCTTTGCAGGAATAACCGGCAGCTTTGGTTTTGACGAGCTCTTCTGTGTAATCGTGTATTCGACGGCCTTCGCGGTCTGCGCGACGAAGGTTACGAGGTCGTTTCGCTCTGTCTTCTCGGCTTTGGCGCGGAGCTTCGCGAGGATAGAGCGAGCCTTTTTGAACTGGCCGGTCCGAGCTGCGATCAAAGAGCGACGTGCTCTAGAGCTCCAGCTTAGAGAGCCGAAGAGGTGAAACTGGTCGATGAAAGAGTCGTAGTGTAGGGCGGCGACGACGTCATCTCTCTCGAAGCAAAGCTCGGCCAACTTTTCAGCGGCGCTCTGGGCTTCTGCAGCCAAGGGATAGTTCTCAACGATTTCTCGAAGGGTTTTCTCGGTCAGCTCGCCCTTGCTCTTGCGCCGCTTAATGATGCCACGAACGGCGGCGTTGTGGCCTCGGGCAATGTTTGCTTGGACTTCTTTTGGGAGGGTGAGGAGTCGGGCGAGAACATAGTCTCGGAAGCCACGAAAACGGGTGGGAGATTTCTCGTCATTGCCATCAAGGCCAACAAGCAAGTTCGCGCTCTTACCCCGAGAACGACTCATCAGTCCATTCATATGAATGAGGACGTCGTCCATCTTCTTGTTTTTGAGGGCTTTTTCGAACTTCGTCAGGAGGTTTCGATCGGCATCTTGGATCGACTCAACTTGAACGAACTTGACATCGTTTTGCCCGAAACTCGAGGTTCCAAAGCAAAGTGGCCCAATCAGGACCATGGATAGAAAAAGAGCGCGCCTCATAAAAATGTCTTTCTACTCGAATTCTCACTGTCGCGTCGAAACGCAATGGAAGCTCCCTACTTCGTAACTTCGCGGCAAAACGCCAAGCCAGATAAGAACACCGAAGTAAGAGTGACCATCTTTATAGAGAGACGATTCTAAAAGAAGCAATCCGCAATGCCATGAACGGTCGCCTCGTTTTTTTCGGCTCCCTCGCAGCTATGAAGCTGCCCTGCGCCTCCATACGCTACAACACGCGCTTTTTAACTCACCTGAGCGCCGCTCTCGCAAATGCTCGGGGTACAAAAAAACAGGACCCCTATATGAAGTGGGACCCTGTTTTCGTGCTTGTTTGTGTCGTTTGTCTGTGTTCGCTTTAGAAAGCGTTTTAGATATATGCTGAAACGCCTAGTTCTAGGCTTTCAAAGGCTGCGTCGCTGTCAGAAATAGAGAAACTCTGAGGAAGCTCCATTCCAATATTTAGCAAACGAAGCTCGCGAGAATCGTCGGCCCCAAGATCACGCTCAAAAGATAATTCTTGAACACTCTCTGGTTTTAGGCCGGATTCATCGTCATGCAAGTTCATAAGCATGGCTAACTCTTTGTCCCCGAGGGGTTTAGCAGTTGTTACAGGTTGATATCACTTTATCCCAGAATGGATAAGCGGCGCGAAGTGTAGCAGGTACCAATTGGACTGCAAGTACTTTTTCAAGCTTTTATTGAGGCTTTTTTCGATCCTTTAAAAGCGTCGCTCCATTCACCAAATTCCAGTGCTGAAAACGCGCCTCTAAGACCCGTATTTTCTCGCTTCTCTCGTCGACGGTCACCAAGACAGTATCGGACCGATCAAGGCCATCGACAGCGATCAAAAATCGCCACATGGACCCATCCCGTCGAAAAGAATCTGGAGACTTCGCCACTTTTAGTGGTTGACCCAAGTGAAGCTTCAAAACTCTGTTCTTTTGCAAGAACGCACGGGCCGCTTGATAGGGTTTTGAGCGCGGCACTTGGTACTTTGGGACCGCTATGAGCACACCTGTGCCAACCACAAACAGCGCCAGAAGCACGTAAAAGATGCGAGCGACTTGAAAGCTCAAGCGCCGCTCACTTGGCTTAAAGACGAGGTCTTTGTTGAGTTGTTGAATTGGTAGAGCCTTGCCCGACATTGGGATCACCCCTGTGACCGGCGTTCAACAATCATCTTAATTTGGAGGAATTGCTCCATGCGCTCCTGGTTCGGCATATCCCGGAAGTGCTTCGGCAAGAAGCGCTCATCGCTGCACTCCACCACCGCTGCTAACTCCTGTAAATAGATCTTCGCCGGATACTCGGGACGAATGAAGTTCTCAAGCTCCAACTTGAGATCGTCGAAGGTCACAGCCTCTCGGTCGTTGAGCGCGGCGCGACGCTTGGCGCGAATCACAATGCCCTCAATATCTGCACCAGAGTAGCTCGCCGCCTCGACCTGATTGCCCCGAAGGCGACCGTAACCGTGACTATGATCGTCGTCCTCGCAGTCGTGATCGTCACAGGCGTCGTTCTTCGCTCCGGTCAACTTCGCCAAGACAAAAGCTTGATCCTCTTCGCTACCATCACTAAATGAACCAAACTGCGCGTTCACCTTCTTCGACATCGTATCGATGATCTCAACCTTCTCTTCTTCGGTCTCAGGATAGAAGAGCGGAATGTGAACTTCAGCGCGACCCTGACGTTTCAAGTCAACAGGGAGCAAGTCGGGACGACAAGTAATGAGGAACCAAAGGATGCGACCGCGATAACGCGTGTCTCCCATCTGAGCAGCCAGCATAGAGAAGATGCGCGTTGATGTTCCGCTATCTCCCGATGCGTTTCGGTTGCCGAGAGCCGCATCCGCTTCGTCGATAATCACACCGACCGGACCCGTCGCCTTAAGCACCGCGAGGATCTTCTCCCAGTTGCCCTCGGTCACACCCTGCCACTGAGACCTCATGTTCTTCAACTTGACACAGGGAATTCCAATTTCACCGGTAAAGCACTCGACGAGGAAGCTCTTTCCGGTTCCTACCGGGCCACAAATCAGATAACCCATCGGCAGGCAGTCGAGGCGGCCCTTCTTTATGAGACCTGCATCGTCGAGCAGCCAGCTCTTCGCCTCGTCATGCCCCGAGACCATGTTCAGCTTCCACTTCGGATTCAAAAACTCAAGGAGGCCGTAACACTCTTTCTCGATGAGGTCTTTCTTACTGCTGTTGATGAAATCTATGTCGATGCGCTGATTGTTACCCTCAGCGTGCTTAAGGATGTGTTCGAGGTTGATCCGCGAGAGCCCCGCTGTCAGTCCTGAAATCCACGTCGAGTGGAATTCCCCAGCCTGCGATTCACTTGTCCCCTCCATATCAATCGGCGCTTCACAGAGCCCTGACAAGCTCTGCATGGTCTTAAAGCGCTCCTTCAAAAAGACCGTCCGCTCCTCTCGGTCTGGTAAGTCGACGTCGATCTTGCCGATATAAGGGTTCTTCACGAGCATCGAATTGACCTGGGACAAATTCTCGGCGATCAATATGATGGTGACGTCGCTCTTGAGGAAAAGCGGATCTGAAGCCCAACGAATCAGCGTGACGAGCGTTGCCTGTTCGTCAAAGCTCAACTGATGAGTCCGTCCCTCGGGACATATCAACTGCGTGAAGTCGATCACAACGGCGATGCTCTTTGGCGCCCTGTTCGCCGAACCGACCAACCTCGCCTGGAGATAGCGTCCAATTAAGAACAAGGCCCGACGAGGATCTCTCGGTAAGCCTCGATTGGCAAACTGAGTCCCCGACGCGATATCAACCGCGGCCATGACATTGTGGAAGTCGCCATAGGTTTCAGCCTTCTCAAAGGTGATTCCTCCGGCTGGATCGAAGAAGATGACCGCGTCCCGCCGCGCAAAGAGCATGTCCGCCAGGAATTTTCGAATGCTCACAAAACTGAGCATGCCCGACTGATCGACAAGGGGAACCAAGTCGGAGATGTTACCGGTCACGAGGAACTCGCAAATGGAGCCTCCTCGATATTGGTCCGCCAAGTCAATCGCCCACTTCGGAGTCTTCGCAACGAGGTGTTGGTTGCTCTTCGCCTTCGCGTCCGCGAGAGCTTTTTCCAATTCGCGGATGCGTTCTTCTTGAGCTTGTCCCATAGATTCCAAAGCCACTCCAAATTGAGTATCTACACGAACCGCTCACTAGGACACGGTCGCAATGGCGAGAAGAAAAAGTCTTATCAGGCGAGTTCGCGTTCCCGAGGACCGATGGTTTTTTCTTGAGGCGAGGTTTCCTCTGCGAGGTCTGCCGGAGCAGGCTGTTGCGCCGCTTCCACAGGGGCCGCTTCAATAAGTCCAAGCTCCTGCTCAAAGGCTAAGAGCGTGTCGTTGGCGGTGAGTTTACGGGCTTCTTGTTCTAGCTCAAGGCTCGGATTGTCGCCGACGTTCTCAAGCGCGATCTCCAATTTCGCTTCACTCTGGGCCGCGCTCTCCTCGATTTTGCGAATCATTTCCTCGTGAGTTGCGTCGACGCCGGTCACGGAGAAGGAGGTCATAGCGTCAGCAACCTTGGCTTGCCACTCAGCTTTTTTCTTAGCGTTGAGGGCATTCCGAGCTTCAGTGACTTTGCGTTCTTTTTCTTGAAGGAAGGCGCGCTTGACCTTTTTGGCCTTCTCATAAGAGTCAACGGCCAGGGCATGTTGTGCCTGGGCTTCCACTTTGTTTTGTCGAGTTTGATTCAGCGTGGTAGCAAAGCTCAACGCGAGATCGCGGTTTCCTTGCTTCAAGGCCGCTTTGATCTTCGCTTCCAAAGCCGCTTCTTCTTTAGATGCCTTCTCGACATCCTTACGCTTAAGAGTCTCATGCGCTTTGATGGTCGCGATGTTCTCATTCAAAGAGGGTATCTGAGCTTCCAGTTCACGGATGTTCTGCTTCAAGATGAGCTCAGGATCTTCCCCTAGCTCAACAAACCAACCAACAAACGATTTGAAAACTCTCTTCATTCGAGCAATCAACGACATAATTTACGCCCCATCCATTACTTTCGAGTTCGTCTTGCTGTTGTCCGACGTTTGACCTTCGTCTGCGCGCTACCCGAAGTTCTCAAAATCTGCTCTCAATTGGTCTCGTGCTGTGAGAGAAAGACTAGGACAATTGGCCCATTCTTGCAAGGTTTGCAAGTTCCGGAAAGTTCTCAGAGACACGAAATCTCCTCTCCTCAACAGCCCCCTGTCAACAATCACATCGCCTTTCTTTGACTCGCAAACTGGATACTTTGTTCCCTCACTGTATTCTGTTCTCTACGCCATCCTTAATGAAACATCCCGAACAATGTTGGAGAAAGCCCCCGAGAGCAACAAAGCCCCCGTCGTCATCATCTGCTCCGATGACGACGATATGCACAACATCGTCCAAATCATCCGGCAAAAATTCGCGGTCGTGAAATGCACGTCCTTTCATGAAGTCAGCAAGCTCAAGCTGAAAAAATCTCCTCTCGCTTTTATTTGTGATCCGGACAGTTCCAAACTGTCACGACTCAATATTCTCGCGGGGATCAAAGGTCTATCCCAACAAGATCGCCCGATTTTCATCCTCTCCGGCGATGAACGAGAAGAGTCGATAGTCAATGGCTTCTTGGCCGGAGTCTCCGACTACCTCCTTAAACCCGTCCGTCCCGGTGAGATTCTCGCCAAGTTCGACCGCTACATCAACAAGCGCAAGAACCGCACATCCTCTAGCATCCCCCGCCGCATTGGCCCTTACTTGCTTCAAGAAGCGATTGGCAGAGGAGGCACCTCCGCTGTTTTTCGCGCTTGGCATGTGGATGCCCCCGATCAAAACCTCGCCGTCAAAGTCATCTGGCCCCACCTTGTCAGTGACGCAGAAGTCATACAACGCTTCCGCCGCGAGATTGTCCTGCTACAAAACCTCGATCACCCTGGCCTCATACACTTCATCGCCTCAGGTCGCCACGACGACTGGTTCTACTATGTCATGGAGCATGTGAAAGGCGGCACCCTTCGCGAACGCATTGACGAACACGGCCCATGTAAACCAGAAGCCGCCGCAAAGCTTCTCCTCGAACTCGCTAAACCTCTTAGCTATCTTCACAAGCAAGGACTGATTCACCGCGACGTCAAACCAGAAAACATCTACTTCGCTGATGACCGCGTGATCCTTGGAGATTTTGGACTCGCTAAGCTCTTCACCGATCGAGGGATCACCCTCGACGATGACATCCTCGGAACGCCGCTCTATCTCGCGCCAGAAGCACTTAAAAACGAAGACATAGACCGTCGCGCCGATATCTACGCCGCCGGAATGTGCGCTCTTGAGTGGTTGAAGGGAGGAGTCGCCTTGAAGGCCCGAGATGCTATGGCGCTGATCGCTAAGATCTCGAACGAGGGGATTCCTCCTCCTCGAGAATTAATTAAGGATCTCCCAGACGACTTATGCTCTCTGCTCGAAGATTGCCTCGCCAATGACCCGAACGAACGGATAGGAAACGCCGATATTCTCGTCAATCGAAGCAAAGCTATTCTTCAAGCGCGTCATCAGACAGAAGAGACAGAGAAATTCACGCGGCCCAAGAACCTCGATCTGGACGCCTGAGAGTCAAAGCAGCAAGGACTCACGGCTCAAGAATGACATCCTTCAGCGCCAAAGCATTTTGGTAGTCATGAAATTTGTGGGTCACCCAAGGCGTGACAGGCGGGAAGTAAGGGCAGTGGATTTCTAGAGACAGCGCTGAGTCTTTCCCCGCCGCTTTTTCTAGATCGGCCTTCCCGATCTCCTTCGATTTCCAGACCAATCTAAGCTTGTAGTTTCCCGCTTTGACGGCC
>JARGOJ010000443.1 GCA_029210225.1 Planctomycetota bacterium | reverse complement strand
CACGCCGAGCTTGATAGACGCCCCAATAGCCGGCATCCACTCATAGGAGGCCAAGAACTGAATCGCCGGGACTTCAGGAACTTCGGCGGTGGGCGCCGTTTGAAACTTGAAGAACATCACCACGCTGACCACGAAGGTCACGATGGACGCCACCATCGAGGCGCCTCGGATGTCGTCGTGATCGTCTCTCGGGAGGAAAGACAGGATGAACGCCCCAATGAGGGGAAGAATGATTAGTAAAGGTAATATTGTCATGGTCCCCTCCTAAACGGCGTAGGTCAAAGCCGCCGCGAGCATCGCGATGGCTCCGACTGCAATGTAAACGGCCGAACGGGTGACCTTCCCTGTTTGGAAAGCCGTGACCAACTCCGAAATCCATAGAGACAAGCGACCGCTTCCCTCTACCAAACTCTTATCGAAGAGGCCCACATCAATGATTCGGTGCAACCAGACCGAAAAGACCAACAGAAAGCCAACAGCGGTCGTGTAGAACAAGTCGAGCCCCCAGGCAATCCGGAAGAACTCACTCGATAACCCGTCCGCGCTCGCAACCGGAGGCGCCTTGAAGAACTTCATATAACCCAGAGACAAGCCTAAGAGGACCAAAACCACACTCAGCAACATGCTCCAGATTTCACCAGCATGGTGAATGTGGTGCCACTTATCGTGCCAGCTCTCAGCCTTCTCGTCCTCCGTCTCAATCACTTCCTCGGCGCGAATCCGCTTCATCCGAGCGACCTGAAAGTCTCTCTCTGATTCGATCTTGCCTTGAATCGACGGAGACAGCATCTCTCCGATCTTGTTGCCCTTATTCCCGATGACAGGGGTCACAGCAGGCAAGCCCACAAATCCGCCAATCACCGCGAAGACCATCAAGACCTGAAGGGGGAACTTCATAGCAACCCCAGGCCTGTGAATATGGGCTTCTTCGTCTTTGGTCAGCCGCGTCTTTCCGAAGAAAGTCATACCGAGCATCCGGAAGGTGTAAAACGCCGTCAGGAACGCGCCGGACAAGCCAACCAACCAGATAATCAACCAGGTGACCTGTGTCTTATCGCTCGCCAGGTAACGCTCGTAGACTCCAAAGAGGATCATGTCCTTCGAGAAGAAGCCCGAGAAGAGCGGGAAGCCTGCCAGAGCAAGACCACCGAGCATAAAAGCCCAGAAACAAACAGGAAGCTTCTTTCGAAGCCCGCCCATACGCATCATGTTCTGCTCGCCATGAAGGGCGTGAATCACGGCCCCCGCAGCGAGGAAAAGCAAGGCTTTGAAGAAGGCATGAGTCATGAGATGGAAGATCGCAGCGCTAAAAGCCCCGGCTCCCACACCCATCATCATATAGCCGAGCTGACTCACCGTTGAGTAAGCCAAGACCTTCTTAATGTCGGTCTGCGCCACAGCCGCCGTCGCGGCGAGGAAAGCGGTCAAGGCTCCCACGGTCGCAACCAGGGGCAAGACCGCAATGTCGTAGCTAAAGTCGGTGAAGGGCACGTTCAACACGAAGACCGCAGGCACAAAGAAAGCGCTGATTCGCACGATCATATAGATACCGGCAGTCACCATAGTGGCCGCGTGAATCAAAGCCGAAACGGGGGTCGGACCCGCCATAGCGTCAGGCAACCAGACAAAGAGCGGGATCTGCGCGCTCTTACCCGTGGCTCCAATGAAGAAGCAAAGGGCTGCGGCGCCGACGAGCCACATCTGATCGTGAGTTAAAATCGCGGTTTCCTGCGCCTGCAACCCAATAGCGTTGATGACGTCAAAGGACAAACTGGCACGACCGTTGAGTTGGAACTCAAGGATCACGACCATGATCATTCCGAGGATAAAGGCCATGTCGCCAACGCGGTTGACGATAAAGGCCTTCATTCCGGCGGCGGCTTTCCAGTCTTCTTCATATTCAAAGCCGATGAGAAGATAAGAGCAAAGCCCCACGCCTTCCCAACCGATGAAGAGAAGCAACATGTTGCCACCGGTGACGAGGATGAGCATCATGCCCATAAACAGGTTCAAGTAGCACATGAAGCGGGCGAAGCGGGTATCGCTCACATCCGACATGTAACCGCATGAATAAATATGAATGAGCGTTCCCACACCAGTCACGACCATGCACATCAATAGTGTGAGGTGATCGATCTGGAAGAGAAACTGAATATCTAAGATTTCAGCGCCGGAACCAAAGGAGAACCAGGTTCCTAAGGCCGTTTGAAAACCAGCCCATTCTCCCTGAGTCGTGAATAAGTAGCGCAGGTAGAGAGTCGCGACGAAGACAAACGAGGTCGCGGGTGCCCCGACGGACACCATGGAACTAAAGCCCTTGCCTGCCTTCCGGCCGAAGAGGCCCGTGATGAGGAAGCCCAGGAAAGGCATCATCACAATCGCGAAAGGGAGCCAATGATCAGTCATGTCCATCGATCACCCCCTCAACTGTGTCGCGCCGGGAGATGAGATATCCACCGAGCGAGAGTGACGAAAGAGCGCGATCACAATGGAGAGTCCCACCGCGACTTCGCACGCTGCGACAGCCATACTCATAAGAATGAGCGTTTGGCCACCTTCTCCATCGCCGCCGACCCCTGCATGCATCCGCGCCATAGCACAGAGAAGAAGGTTGCCAGCGTTGAGCATGAGCTCGACGCTCATGAGCACAATCAACAAGTTGCGTCGGGATAGAACGCCGTAAACTCCAATGGAGAACAGCGCGGCCGACAGCAAGTAGACGCCTTGAACGCCAATCACAGGTACATCCCCCCTCTGCGTTCTTCGCCGTCCGTTTCGAGTCCCATAAAGCCCTTACGTCTGGCTAGCACGAGGACTCCGGCAATCGCCGCGAAGATCAAGATGGAAACCAACTCGAAGGCGACAATGTAGCGGGAATACAGAAAATCTACGAAGTGCTCAAGAGACCCATAACGGGCCGAGCGAACTTTGATCTTTCGTTTCATGGAATCAAGAACGGTCTTACGGGCTGCAGCGCTCTCAAGGCCGTTTCTTGCCTTTGAGCCTTTGCCGTCCTCAACCGACTTCATCGACTGTTCCACCTCTTCGATTCCATTGTCAATCGCGTCATGGTCCGTCAGCCCCATAGATAAGACCAGCTCATCACGAACCCCGGGAGTCCACTCACCCTTGTCATCGACGCAGAGCACGGAGGCCAGATACATGACGTCATATCGCGCCCGATTCCGCTTCCTCTCCGCGGGAGAGAATTCTTGGGCCCCTGGCGCGGCGTTGCCAATGGGTCCCTCCTGGATCTTTATGTTCTTGACGTCCTCAACAGAGAGGCCTCGACGCATGGCGACCACTTTGAAAATGGTCTTCAATTTCACCGGCTCGTTGAGCTCAATGAACTTGCCGTCCTCCGTTGTCTTCCCCGCGAAGCTCTGGCCACTGAAGACCGGCAAGCTAAGCAGCACGAAAATGCAAGAGGCCAAGACAGCCGCTCCTGCCTTCGTCGTCATCGGAGGTTCCTCCCCCAACTCCTCAGCCTTCAAGCTGAGCAGCATGATGACAAAGACGAAAAGAACGACGATGGCTCCGGCGTAGAGGATGATCTGCATCGCCGCAATGAAGGGCGAGTGCATGAGCAAGAACTCAACGGCGACAGAGCCGAGCGTTAATAATAGAAAGAAAGCTCCATAAACCGGATTACGACGCGTGACGCAAAGAATCGCGCATATCACTGCTATCGCACCGAAGAGCCAGAATAAAAAACCAGCCACCTGATTTGTCCTCTTCGTTTACTTCTTCGGCCGTTGGGGCGTTTGATAACCCGGATTGTTCTTCAATAACCGTTCCTTGTCATAGATCCGCTCTTCGCGGGACGTCGTCACGGTATACGGTTTTGGAGTCAAGCGAATCGCATCGCAGGGGCAAGCTTCTTCGCAATATCCACAGTAAATGCAGCGCAACATATCGATCTCGAAGGTCTTAGGCCGACGATCACGATCTTTCCAATCTTCTGGAGCCGCTTCAGGCTCAATAAAGATACAGACGGCGGGACAAGCCGCCATACAAAGCAAACACGCGACACACTTCTCGCGCCCCAGCTCGTCTTCAACGAGGATATGCTCCCCGCGAGATCTGGGATTCTCATGACCAATGGCGCGCTCGCGCTCGCTGTAGTCATAAATCGTTCGCTCTGGATATTGAACGGTCTGAGAGCCACCAATCATGTGCATGAAGGTATTTGCCAGGCCCTTACCAATCTCAACCAAATAGCTACGGTCGAGCAGGGACTTCCCCGGTCGCTCGTCCGGTTTCTTTGGAGTTTCATGGGAACTCGCCATTGTCTCTTCCTCCACTAACGTCTAAGACGCCAACACTAACGCGGTGACACCAATGTTCAACAAAGCCAGGGGGATCAACTTCTTCCAGCCGATATTCATCAACTGGTCGTAGCGGAAACGAGGCAAGGTCCAACGCACCCAGATATAAAAGAACAACACAGCCGCCATCTTCACGACGAAGCAAAGCACCGTCGCCGGCCCATGGAAGAAGCTGAGCGAACCAGGATCAATGATCCCAGGAAGCGACCAGCCGCCCATAAACAAGGTCACGATCACCCCGCTCATGCTCACCATAGCCAGGTATTCCCCCATGAAGAACATGGAGAATTTCAAACCGCTGTATTCCGTGTGATAACCCCCAACAAGCTCAGATTCAGCTTCCGGCAAGTCAAAGGGCAGACGATTGTTCTCAGCAAAAGCCGCAACAAGCAAGATAAAGAACGCCAAGGGCTGCTTGAACATATTCCAATCGGTGAAGTTATGCGCTTGCTGATGAACGATCTCCTGAAGGTCTAAGGTCCCTGCGGTTAAGAGCACGGAGATCAAGGCCAATCCCAACGCAATCTCATAGGAGATAATCTGCGCAGTCGCCCGAAGGCCGCCCATAAGCGGGAACTTCGAGTTCGCAGCCCAGCCACCGAAAGCCAATGCGTAAACCGCAAGGGAAGACAGGGCAAGGGTCACCAGAATACCAGCGTTGGCGTTGGACACCTGAAGGTTGACATCCAGGCCCATGCTCGCGATCACCCAGTTGTCTCCAAAGGGAATCACGCAGAAGGCCGCGGCGTTTGGCACCACAGCGATCACGGGGGCGAGCATGAACAAGAAGCGGTCGGCCTTGGTCGGCACCATATCTTCTTTGAACATGAGCTTGATCGCATCGGCCAAAGGCTGCATGAGCCCCTTCGGCATGATGGGAACGCCCTTAATCGTCAGGTGGACTCGGTTCGGTCCGTCACGGTCCTGAATCCAGGCCGAAATCTTACGCTCTCCGTAAACCAGGAGCGGCACAACTTGTAAGAGCGCGACGGCAACTGCGACCGCGACTAGTAAGGTAATGAGAATCCCCACCTTGGTCTAACCTCCACGATGAACAGAAACACGAATCATTTCTGCCTTTGATTCCCCGCCGTAGCGAACCCGACTAACCGGACCCGCGCCATAACCTGTGGACAACTCTTGATCGTCGCCGCCGCCTATCACAGCCCCGTGTTCACCGAGGTCGTTGTAGGTCATGCCTGCGAAGACGCTGCCCTCTGCTTTACCCATGCGCTTGAACAAGGCCGCGCTACTCACGGTTCGATCCGCCACTCCGAGACGCCTCGCGACATCCTGAAGAACGTCCAAGTCCCATCGCAGCGACCCTGAAGGCGCCACAGCAGGGCGAACCCGCTGCACACGACCGGCGTCGTTGACGAAGGTTCCGTCTTTCTCAAGCCAAGTCGCAGCCGGCAATTGAACGTGAGCAATGTTATTGAGGCTATTGTCAATGTCGCTATCGAAGACCGTGACGTAAGGCACTTCCCTAGTTTTCTCAAGGAAGGACTCGGGGAGGTGCAGCTGCCCTTTTGGCATCGCGTTGATGACAACTAAGACCTTCAGGCGCTTCTCATCAATCAGCTTCTCGATGCGGTCGAGGCCATAGTGAAGATTCGCGTCGGCCCAGTCGTCCCCAAGGATATGGCGAATGCCTTCTCGGTTGGGGTTCTTGTCTTTGCTGATCTTAAAGCCGTCGTTGGCGGTCCACTCGATTCCCGGAGGCGCATAAGCGCAGGCGATCGGAAGATCTCCAGCCCCGAGGCTTGGTGACTTCTCGCCCTTGAGCAAGCTGAGGACCTGATAGATCTCTTCGTTGGTGCTCCAGCCGGTAACAATCACGCCGACGCCACGCTCTTTATGAACTTCCCAGGCGCCCTTCCAGTTCTCTCCGACCAGCTCCATGGCCCGGTCGCCGCCGATCACGGTGCGCTCGTTGTTTCGGGTCAGCTCGGAGAATTCAAGGACCCGAGTCTCGCCTTCGGAGTTGGTTGGCTTGTAGAGCAAGCGCCCTTCGTCGCACATCCAGAACTTATTGACGCCCTGGTTTTCCCGAGGAACAAGCCTTTGGATCTTATCGTTCCAGCTCTCCGCGATGATATTGCACCCTGTCGCGCAACCACCGCAAACCGTCTTAGTCGGTGTGAGGTTCCAAACCCGAGCTTTGTGAATGAAGTCGCGGTCGAGCAAAGCACCGACCGGACAAAGGTCTGTGGTGCAGCTTGAGAGCGGGTTATCGAGAGGATAGCCCGGGAAGGTATCAATGTAATTATGATCTCCCCGCTCACGGATAGTCAGCTCGTTGGTGCCGGTGATTTCGTCGCAGAAGCGCACGCAGCGCGAGCAGAGAATACAACGGTTACCGTTGAAGCGAACCATTTCCCCCAGGTCTTTGTTGGGTTTCTGATTCTTCGCTTCGTTAAAGCGTGACTCCCCGCGGCCGTGATGGAAGGAGAATTCCTGAAGATCGCACTCACCGGCCTGATCGCAAACAGGGCAATCGAGGGGGTGGTTGATCAGCAACAGCTCCATGACGCCTTCGCGGGTCTCATTGGCCGCGTCGGTGAAGGCTTCAATCTCCATACCGTCTCTGGCCTGGGTTTGACAGGCGATGACGGGTTTGGGAGCGCCCTTCATGTGCACCAGGCACATGCGGCAGTTTCCCGAGATCGATAGCGCTGGGTGCCAGCAGTAGTGAGGAATAAACATCCCGTTGTCGAGACCGGCTTCGAGCACGGTCTGACCTTTCTTACCGCAGACTTTTTCCCCATCGATGGTGAACTCGACTGCGTTGGGATCTTTCTCCACGTCCTTGTTTTCTTTGTCTGTCATGCTCAAGTCCCAGCCTTTTTCAGAGAGGAGATTCGCAGAGTTTGCCACCGTGGGGACATTCCCCGAGACGGATATGCTTCTCAAACTCTTCTCGGAACTTTGCGATGTAACTTTGCGCGGGCCAACTAAAGGCTTCAGCCATAACGCA
>JARGOJ010000442.1 GCA_029210225.1 Planctomycetota bacterium | reverse complement strand
AATCACAGCGGAAACGCCTTCGCCCTCTTTGAGTTTGAGGAGGTTGACGATGGCGCGACCTTTACTGGTGCGGCTGCCTTCAGGAATGTTGTAGACCTTGAGCCAATAGATGCGGCCTTGATCCGTGAAGCAGAGCAAGTGAGCGTGGGTTGTTGAGGTGAAGACCGATTCAACGAAGTCACCTTCTTTGGTCGATGCCCCAAGCATACCTTTGGTGTTGCGTTGCTGAGCTTTGTAGGTCGCTAGAGGGATACGCTTGATATATCCTTCGTGGGTCATGGTGACGACCATAGCTTCTTCGATGATGAGGTCTTCAAGATCGAAGTTGCCGACTTCACCAGCTTCGATTGAGGTGCGGCGGGCATCGCCGTAGCGTTCTTCAATGTCGACTAAGTCTTCAACGATCAGCTCGTCGATGCGCTCACGACGGGCCAGGATATCACGAAGATCTTTAGCAGCCTCATAGAGATCCGCCAGTTCTTTGATGATCTTATCGCGCTCAAGGTTTGTCAGGCGTTGGAGCTGCATAGAGAGAATGGAACCGGCTTGACGCTCGGTGAAATCGAACCTCTCCTGGAGGGCTTCAGAGGCGGCGCGAGCGTCTGAGCTGGCGCGAATCATGGCGATGATTTCATCAATATGATCGAGAGCCTTCTTCAAACCGACTAAGACGTGAATACGCTCAAGCGCTTTCCGCAACCGGAAGCGAGTACGACGGCGGATCACCTCAACGCGGTGATCTCTGAAGGCAAGCAACATTTCCCGGAGGGTAAAGGTGCGGGGACGACCGTGGTCGAGCGCAACCATATTGATGGAGAAGGTTGATTGCAATGGAGTGAATTTGTAGAGCTGGTTGAGGATGACATTTGGATCTTCACCGCGCTTTAGCTCCAAGACGATCTTAATACCGTTCTTATTGGAGTTGTTGCGGACGGATGAGACACCTTCAATTTTGCCAGCGGATGCTTGCTCGCGGATCTTCTCGGCGAGGTCGTCACCCATGACCTGGAAAGGAAGCTCAACGATGGTGATCTTGTTGCCCTTCTTTTCGTCAATTTCAGCGCGTCCTCGCATGGTGATGCTGCCGCGGCCTTTTTGGTAGGCACGACGAATCGCATTGATACCGAGGATGCTTCCTCCGGTTGGGAAGTCGGGGCCGGTGACGATTTGAAAGAGCTCAGCGTCAGTCAACTCAGGGTTTGAAATCAGGGTCATGATGCCCTTACAGATTTCGCTGAGGTTGTGAGGAGGAATGTTGGTCGACATACCGACCGCGATCCCTTGGGAGCCGTTGCAAATGAGGTTTGGAAACTTCGCAGGAAGCACGAGGGGCTCAAGGGTTGTTTCGTCGAAGGTTGGAGCCATGTTGACGGTGTTCTCTTTGATATCCGTCATCATGTCCATGGCCGCAGCCCGCATGCGCGCTTCGGTATAACGCATAGCAGCTGGATTGTCTCCCTGTTCGGAGCCAAAGTTACCCTGACCGTCGACAAGAGGATATCGAGTCGCGAAAGGCTGAGCCATACGCGCAAGAGTGCCGTAAATAGGAGAGTCACCGTGAGGGTGATAATTACCCATACACTCCCCAACGATTTTCGCGCACTTCCGGTGAGAGGCGCGAGGCGTGAGGTTGAGGTCGTGCATGGCGTAGAGAACACGTCGCTGAGACGGCTTTAGACCATCGCGCACATCAGGAAGAGCGCGGGCTGTGATGACGCTCATAGCGTACTTCACATAAGCGTCTTCCATCTCATCTTGGATTTCGACATTTTCAATGATCTCGTTGCTCGGGCTCTTAGCCATCAATTCTCCTTATAGACACAAGATCGACTCCAGATCCCCATAAACACATACAGCAGTGTTTTGAGAGGTTCATTGGAGAGTCCAGTCAACGTTGACCATTGACGCGGACCTTCGATAATTTCCTTCACGCGCTGCAATGAGATTTGTGAGTAAGTCATTGACGGTGACATCGACACCGACAACTCGACCTTTCTCAGCAATGACTCCATTGATTGCGTTGACTTCTGTTCTTCTCTGGGCTACGACATCCTGTAACGTCGATGATCCGTTGCCCGTTGTTCTTTTCGCTATGACGCGCCACTGGTCGGCTTCCACCGAACGCTGGATCCCCAAAGCATCCGCGACGCGACAAGCTTCCTCGGCGGCGCGATCCGCCAAGCTCGCACTCGCATCATTCTCTAACAAGGCACCATTCGGAATAAGCAGCAAAGCGGTGAGCGCATTGATCGCCGCGTTGACAATCGCTTTGTCCCAAAGCATACCAAGCAGTGACTCCTCGAACTCACAGGACATCCCCACTTGTTGAAAGAGATGTGACAGCGCGTCGAACTCGCTGGACCTCTTCCGACCCAGGAACGCCAGTCGCGTCACTCCCTGTCCCTTATGGAAAACCGTCAACCCATCGTCCGACTCCATTCGCAACGCAGCTTCAGTGGTCATTGCTCCAAGAACACGACATTCATCAATGTACTGGGTGACGATGTCTGGCCAAAGCAAGCCATTCTGAAACACCAGCAAGCTCGCATCCCCCGGCACCCTTGCCACAGTCTTCATTGCATCCTGAAAAGCGATGCTCTTCACACAGCAAATAATGAGGGAAAAGGTCAAGCCGGCGATGTCTTCTTCCAACGTCTCAGGACAGAGGATGGGGCAGCTTAACTTTTGCTCGCTGTCCTGCCACCGAACGGTGATTCCGTGATTCCTTATTGTCTTCGCTCGCTCTTCATTGCGAGCCAACAAATAGGGCTTCGCCCCCTCTTTCTCAAGTCGCGCTGCAAGCAACGACCCTAAGGCTCCAGGTCCCACAACCAAAACGGTCCATGGTTGTGACAACGCAAAACCTCTTTTTCACATTTCGACACAGACATGTGTAAATGTTTGACGGACTTTCGACTTCGCAAAATTTATTGAAAAGATGAGTTCCGATAAAGCTTGGCTTCCAACTTCAAATCATCTTAATTCACTCGCGCCAAACAACCCTAACAAAAGTCGAAAATATTTAAGCTGATCCTTTATTTTAAGCTATTTAGCACGAACATAAAAGCCCGTTAATTCAGACAAAACTTTTGTAGGAAGCAGCCTGTCCCCACTCAAAAACTCCGTCCGCTCTCTCACTCCAGTGCTTCACTCGAAGCGCAACAATTTACTAAGCCAATACCCATGAGGTCAAGACAAGCTCACCCTGCGATTTTTGCCAAAACAGAAGCATCTAATAAGGAATCCTGTGACTCTAGGGTTAGGATTCCTTTGCATTTTCGTTCGCACTCAAAAAGAAAATCGTTTATATAGGCGCCTTCGTACAGAAATCTGGGCTAAAGATAGTCCGGAAATGTGACGAAGAAATCGACTGGATCCAAGGCTCACACTGTCCAATCATATCGGTGAAACCTTGGTCGTTCTATCTTGAAGTCAACTCTTTCAAGAAAGTAGTTGAAGGAGCTTAGAAGCATGCGAACAATGATTAAGGGGGCCTGCGTTGTCCTCCCTCTGGCTCTTTTTGCCAGCCAAGCTGAAGGCGCAGGATTTGGGTTTTCCGAGCACAATGTGCGCGCAAACGGTATGGGAGGAGCCTACACAGGCCTCGCCGATGACCCGTCCGCCATATACTACAACCCAGCTGGTCTCGGATTTCTCCGTGGTATGCAGGGTGTTTCCGGTGTGACTGTTGTTGCTGGTCGTGGTTACTACCGCGCTGACGCAACAGCGAACAACGCCAACGCTCGATCCGATATTATTCCAGTCCCTCATGGCTTTGGCTCTCTCGAAATCAATGACAAGTTGACCCTCGGTGGTGGTATCCATGCCCCCTTCGGACTTCAGCTCTCATGGCCACAAGAGGCTGAGACACGCTATTCAAATACACTCGCCGCTGTGCGTTTCCAACACATCAGCATCGGCGCCGGCTACAAGGTCACCGACCAACTGTCACTCGGTGGAACATTCTCCTACGTGACCACTCGTCGCTTGATTCCAGGTCTATCAAGAGAAGGTGTTCGTCTTCAACGCAAGGTTGACCTCGCACAATCACTCTTCGCTGGCCTCCGCGCTCAGCTTCCTGCCTCAGTGCCCGATTCAGCTGTCCGCGCTCAAGCTCGCGGCCTCGCTGGTTCTGTCAGCGAGCCAAAGATTCGCCTCAAAGGTGACGGCGACGGCTTTGGTTGGAGCATTGGATTCCTCTATAAGCCTTCAAAAGTCTTTCAAATCGGCGCGACTTACCGCAGCGAAGTCAGCATCCAGATTCGTGGCGACGCTGACTTCTCTGGTGTCCAAGATCCCGCCGGTCTTCCTCCAGGCACATTGACAAACAGCCTCATTCGCAACCGCGCTACAACAAGCGTTCGCTTGCCACGCACAGTTGGAGCTGGTATCTCAAGCCAATTGGCCGACAGATTGACCTTGTCTTTCCAACTTGATTGGACCGACTGGCGCAGCCTCGACTCAGTCAACATTCGCTTTAAGACAGGTCGCCCTCAAACTGTTCAAGCCATCGAGTTGAAATGGAATCAGGCCTTCGCCTTCCGCACTGGACTTGAATTCCTCGTTCTTGGTAGCTACGAAGAAATCGAAGCCAACTCACTCAAGCCAAATCAAGCCGATCAAGACGCTGAGAAAACAGACGAGAAAACTGAAGGCGGCATGGCTGTCGCGCTTCGTTTGGGTTACGCCTTCGATCAGTCTCCTGTTCCAGGTGAGACTCTCACTTCTTTCTTGCCTGACAACGATCGTCACATCAGCTCACTCGGAGTCGGTTTTGATATGGGCTGGGTTCGTATCGACCTCTCCGCTCAGTATTTCTACTTCAAGACTGTCCGTCGTAAGAACCAAACCGAAGGAATCGATAATGATTTCCGCCCAACAATCGGTAAGTTCACAACGACTGCCTGGCTCTTTGGCGGCGGTGTCACACTCCGCTTCTAAGCCTTTCATTCCCAATCAATGTGGGAACGAATGAACAAGTAAACTTTCAAAGGATATGGGGTCTGTAAAAGGACCCCATATCCTTTTTAAAAGCCGACCTCGACATGGTATCTTTTTAGTGTTCACTTGACTCACTGAGGCTCATTGCCGACCCCTCAACGGAGCGCTCATCATGCCTATCCCCTCCGCCAGCCGTCGCTACGGCGCAGTTCTTCACCTGCCATCGAGCGGCAAGCTTCTCATTTCCACAGACCTCCATGGAAACCTCGGCGACTTAAAGAAACTGCAGCGCCGATATGAGGAGATGGTTGAGCAGAACGACGGCGACGTTTACATGTTGCTTTGTGGCGACCTCATTCACGGGCCCATATACACGCGGAAGAACTGGCCACGGCGCCTCGGAACATATTATCCAGACCAATCCGTCGAGTTAATCGAAGCCTTTATCGCGATGCGTGCGAAGTATCCCGGGCGAATCTTTGCGCTGCTCGGGAACCATGAACATTCCCACCTCGGCGGACCCCAGACCCGAAAATTTCACCAGATCCCCAGCGAAACCGAGTTCTTTGAACAAACCGCCGGCAAGGAGCGGATGGAGGTGTTCCGAGCGCTCTTCGCCTCGCTTCCAATCCTATGCATCGCTGGCCGGGGACTCGCGTTTACCCATGGTGCGCCTCGCGTGCTGAGCGCGAGCATCGACGACATAGCTCGGGTCGATTACTTCGATGTGAACGTCAAGAAGATCAATGAGATGTTTAACGTCCCTATCCTCGGGGAGCTTCTCTGGTGTCGACAGGCGGGCCCCTTGGTCATCCGACGCTTCCTCAAGAAAATAGAGGTGGATGGACAGCGAAACGGCGTCGTGCTCTACGGTCACGACCCCATTAGCTCTGGCTATGTCGTGAGATCCGCAGAACAAATTTGTTTCTCAACGTCCTTTGGACTCAAGAACAAGAACAAGATCTTTGTCGAAGTCGACCTGGCCCGAGAATTCCGCACGGCCTACGACCTCCGACCTGGAATCGAGATCCATCATCTCTATCCGGAAGAAGCGGACGAAGAATCCCCACTGCTCCAAGCCGCCAAGGCGCTTTGATTCAAGGACTCCCAAAATAGAAGTAGGGCCGCGATCACTCCTGTGAACGCGGCCCTAGTTCTATGTAATTTTGTTCGGTTACTTTGGACCCACAGCCGCGTCTTTGGGGCCAAGAATCCCGGAGACAACGGCTTCGCAGACAATTTTGCCATCGCAAACAGCTTGGCAGTGAAAGCGCGAGAGTCTCATTCTCAGGTATTTCGGTGTCAGTAGAATGAGTAAATCATTCCCTGGATAAACGGCGCCGCGGAAACGCACATCGTCGAGGCCGCCGAACATCATGAGGCGTCCTTCTGGGTTGAAAGTTCGACGCCAGAAGATCGTTGCGAGTTGTCCCATAGCTTCAAGCATTATCACTCCGGGCAACACCGGCCATTCTGGGAAGTGTCCTGCGCACCAAAATTCGTCGTCGCGGACATGCTTGATGCCAACCGCAAACTTCTCCTCTTCAATTGCAACAAGGCCATCTAAGTGCCTCATCAAGCCCATTTGCGGGAGGTACTGATCGAGTTCAGCCCCAACCATAAGGGGTTTTTTGCTATCAAAAGAATCAAGGGCGATAATTAATTCGCGGGCCATAACTTAGTTCCCAATACGCATATGTTTTGCTGAGGAGGAAAGAAGTTTAACGAGTGAAAACCCTCGCTGAAAGTGGCAATCGTAAAATTACCGAGGCGTAACACTGCTTTTTTGAGATTGACCAAGGCCTCGTATTAATTTCCGCCGGGGGAATAGGGAGGAGCGCCTTCCTTTTCCCCAACGCGAAGCCGGTTCTTTTCCTGGTTCTCAATGGCGAATTTAATATTGTTGATAGCTCGTTGGGCGCGATTTCTAATATCTTCCGATTTGTCGTCTCGCGCCACTGTTTGAAGAGCTGGCAGAGCATCGGCTCCAATGAGCGTCAGCCCCAAAACTGCGCTGGCACGGACGCCTTCCTCGGCATCACTCTCCAAGACTTCTTTAAGCGCTGGCAACGATTCAGCACCAACGGTCCTCGCTAAGGAGACAATCGCACGTTGGCGCACTGTGACGTGCTTTTCCTTCCGAACAATGGTCTCTAGGATTTCCCGCTCTCCTTCAAGGCGGCGTCGACCAATCACGGCGATGGCTTCTGCCCGAACAGTTGGATTGGAATCACTGAGCGCAAGCTTTCTGAAAAGCGCGATCGTTTCTTGGGATGCTTCACCGCTGACCCGTGTCCTATGAGCATATTCGCGAAGGACCATGATTCTTAAGTTGGCGTCTTTGACCTTATTGAGAGCGCGACCAA
>JARGOJ010000441.1 GCA_029210225.1 Planctomycetota bacterium | reverse complement strand
AGCAAGTCATCGCCCTCGACGCGGACGCCCTCAAAGATGGTATCTCAGGCGCCTACGCGGTCATCGCCAATGACTACGAAATCGCTACAATCCAGAAGAAGCTTGGCATTGAGAAGATCGAAGACCTCCTCGAGTTCACCCAGCGCGTCATTCTGACCCTCGGCTCCGAAGGATCGAAGATCTACGAACGCGGCAAAGACGTTGTCTCTGTCCCCGTCGCCCCCGTTAAAGAGGTCGTCGACCCCACAGGTTGCGGCGATGCCTTCCGCGGCGGTTACCTCGCCGGAGAGCTCGCTGGATTATCCTCGGAGATATGTGGCCGCCTCGGTTCTTTGACCGCCGCTTATTGCATCGAAGTGAACGGAACCACCGAATATCACTTCACTGGTGATGAGTTCAAAACTCGTTACAAAGAGGCCTACGGCGAAGACCTCGGCTAATGCCACAGGCCCCGGCGTTTTCTTTGTCCTCGATTTTCTCGATCGGAGAAAGGAAAAATTTTCCCGGGGCTTCCTGCTTCTAGCAAATATAATAAGCCTCACTTGCCGATCCTTTTGAATGTGCAGTTCTTCCTGCTCGTTTGAGAGGAAGATGCAGAGAGGCATTATTTGTGTTTGTAGTGATCATGGCAGGGTTTGCATTAGCAGGATCCCACCTACTCGTTGGTCTTTTCCTGACTCCCTTCTTTGGCGATGGCCCCTTCCTGTGGGCCAACATCTTCGCATCCTTCATACTGTCCCTACTCGGCGGCGTCCTCATCGACTCAAGCCGGGTCCAGGCCTTGTTTAAGAAGGAGAGATGCCCAACGCTCTATTTGCTTTTTGGTTCGCTTTGGCTCGCCGCAACCCCCTTGGTCCTCACCAAGGTCACTCGGGGGGTCCTCGACTCCGACCCCGATAATCTCTTCGCCGCGATCATATCAAGCCTCTTCTTGATCACCCTGCCCGGAACTCTGCTGACCGGCACGCTCCCAGCCACGATCCGCTCGCGCCCCGTCAGTCAACAACTAAAGAGCAGCCAGATTTTGCTCCCGGCCTTCTTAGCAGGAAACGCCCTCGGCGTCTTCGCCACCTGCCCAGCCCTCATGTCCGGAAAATACCCTGCGCTATTGCTCTTAGGAACCATGGCCTGGCTCCCCCTCTTCTTCGCCGCCTGGAGCGGACAAGGATGGTTTCGCTTCGTCTCCCTCGTCGCTGGATCGATCCTCGCGATGACCCTGCTCTTCGCCCCTGGCGAGCTGGCCTCCCTCGAATTCCGCGCCGCGCTCAGGCGCTCGTATAAGCTTCACGTGGGGCGTTACTACCTGGCCTCCGCAGGGCGTCGGGTCTTGAACGACTCTGACATACGCCATGAGTACGCGCGCATTTCTAAAAGTCTGGAGGGCAAAGAAGACCCTGCCGCCGCAGCCATCATCGCTCTCTCGCGAACCTTGAAAGGGCTCGGCCCTGTCGAAACAACCGGGGATGGCTTAGCCGGCACCCTCAAGCAATTGCTATCCGAAGGCACCCTGCGATACCTGCTCCCTTTCCTTGAGTCCGTCGACAAGATCATCAGCGATGGGAAAGGCCGCATCTCTTTTGTGATCAAGCCAACCATGCGAGGCAACACCATCAAGATTCCCGAGGGCGCCTTACCCTCGGAGAAGGTCTTCAAGATCCAGATAAAGGACGACTTCTCCTTCGCCTTTACTCAGCAGGAACAAGTCACAAAGGTTCGTGTTGAGCCCGAGGTCATTGAAAAAGCCGGTTTTCTTGAAATGAATGAGACCCACCAAACGCCCCTCAAAATCCAAGACGCCGCGTTCTGGGTGGATGCTCATCTCCTAGGTTGCTCTATCGACAACTCAAAGACACGAATTATCATCAAGGTGATGGCCCAGGGATCGGTGGGAGCGGTCACCGAAGAAGTGGTCTATGTCGTCGAGAAGTAGGGACTCTACGATTTTAGATTGGCAATAATCACGCCGGCGATAATGCCGACGACAAGCAGAATGAGAATTTCCACCATTAACGACCGCGAGCCTTCTGGCTCAAGCGCTCGCCGCTGCGTCGTCTTCACTCGGGTGTGAGCCTGAGTGAAGCCCTCTTCGAGCAATCTCTCCGTCACCTCAGCCATACTCGGACGCTCTTTGACCATCTTCTCTAAACAGTCTGTCACGAGCTCTTCAAGCTTCATGGGCACGTCGGGGCAAAGATCCCGGAGAGATCTCGGCTTAGAAGAGGCGATCGCCGAAAAGACGTCCATCACTGAAACTCCAACGAAGGGCGCCTCCCCAGTTAGGCAATAAAAGAGTGTTCCTCCCAGAGACCAAACGTCGATAGCTGGTCCAAGGGACCCAAAAACTGGATCCATTGAGATCCGCTCGGGACTCGTAAAATAGGGCGTTCCATTGATCGAGCCCTCCGACGACAGATCCTTGCTTAAACCGTCTAGGTGGTTTTGATCTTGGTTTGGATCCTTGGCGGCCAAGCCAAAGTCAATGAGCATCGGGCGCCCGGTGTCCTTCTCGATGAGAATATTTGAGGGTTTCACATCCCTATGCAAGACGCCCTTCTCATGGCAATAAGCTAAGGCTCCAGCGATGTCACTGAGGGTTCGAGCGATCCAGCGAGCATCGGGGGCGCGCTTGTCTTTGTGAAAGCTCTTCTTGATCAGGTCTCCGAGGTCTCGCCCTTCAATCAAATCCATAGCGATGAATGGGGTCTGCTCATGAAAGCCAAAGTCTAGAACCTTGGGAATATGAGGGTGGTCAAGCTGAGAGAGGACCCTTGCTTCTCGTTCAAAGCGAGCTTTATCCTCATCGTCTGGACTTTCAATGAGAATGAGCTTTAAGGCGACAATATGCTTATGCGTGAAGTGCTGGGCTCGATAAATGACCCCGTTTGCGCCTTCGCTGACCTTGCTTAATATGCGGTAGTCGCCGAATTCCTTGATGGCCAGCGCTTCTTGCTCAATGGCCTCTGGGTCCCAAAGAACCTTATCTTCAGCCTTGAGCTTCTCTTGAATCAGGGGGCTCGGGAGGTTTTTCACCGTCTCCGCATCGGGAGACTGGGCGAGGATATCTCTGGCTTTCTGGAGATGGGTGAGGGTTGTGGGATCCACGGAGACGATCTGTGTGTCTGCCTCGATAAATTCAGTCGGCGTTGTGTTCGCCAATGTCGGATCTTTAGGGGGAACGACTTGCTCGGTTTGAGGCCCCAGGTTTGGGGGCACAGCTAAGATTGGGGCGCTCTTCGTTTCTTGATACGCTTCGAGAGCAAAGGCGTTGTTTTTAAAGCGGAACTCTTTACCGCTCTCCGTCACGACAAGCTCTGTTCCACTTTCAGTCACACGCCGTCGGCGCTTTCGGCGCTTGGTTGTTTTTCGCCGCTCACGAGCCGATTTTTTTGAGCCTTCATCTTCGTCAATGTTTGATGCGGTCGCGGTTCTAAGCTGGCTCGCCTGGTCCTCATCGAGATAGCCTTGCTCACGGAGGTAAGCGGCAAATTCCTTATCGTCAGGCTGTTGTTTCATCTCGTCGAGGGCGGCAAAAATCGCCCCCGGAGACATCCAGCCTTTGTTCATCACCCAGTTAACTTGGAAGTACTTATCAAACATGGCGCTACACCGGACATCGCCGGAAAAAAGGAAGAGGCCCTATCTTAGTTTTACCAAGCCTAGGAACGCATTTGTATGAAGCTTTGCAAAAGTCCTAGAAAATCAGGGCTCTACACAATTTTTCGGACACAGAGGAGTTCTGCTAAAGGAATCTCGAGATTAATACACCAGCAATGACACCAATCCCGAGGATCACAAGCGTCATCATGGCCTTATAAAAGTTCCGCCTCCACTTGAACTTCGGCCTCTTCAAGCGCCGAGTCAACATCTTCTCCTCAGATGTCGTAAAGCTCGGACGATGGAGCCGTTTGGCAATATCACGAATATTCGGTCGTGCAGAACTGTTCTTGATCATACAAGCCTTGAAGACTTCAACGACCCAATCTGGAACGTCCGGATTCAGTGACTGCATCGAACGCGGTTCTGAAGACACCAAGTTGTCAAAGAGCTCGACGATAGAGAGTCCCATGAAGGGGTATTCTCCGGTCAAAGCATAGAAGAGCGTCGCCCCCAAGGACCACACATCGGATGCTGGTTCCGGCGCCATGAAATAGGGGGTGCCGCAAACCGCCCCAGAGGTTGACAGGCTCTCTGTGAATCCCTCAAGAACCTTCTCCCCAGCATTTGGGTCGTGTCCGACCAGCCCAAAATCAATCAACACAGGGCGACCACTGTGTTTTTCCAAGAGGATGTTGCCCGGTTTGATGTCTCGGTGAATCACTCCTTTCTTGTGGCAATAGTCGAGAGCTGAGGCGATTTGACTCAGTGTTCGAGCAACCCAATCGGCTTCTGGGAAAACGCGCTTCTTCCGAATACTATTTTGCACGAACTCTTTTAAGTCCTGACCTTCCACGTATTCCATCGCGAGAAAGGGCGTCTCCCCGCTGTTCCCATAGTCAATGACCTTGAGGACATTCGGATGGTCAAGTTGAGTGAGGATTTTGGCTTCTCGAAGAAAGCGGGCTTGGTCTTCCTCATCGGGATTGTGAAAGTGAATCAGCTTGAGAGCGACGACTTGCCCGGAGTCTCGTTGCACGGCCTTGAAGACCGTTCCAAAGTTCCCGCGATTTAGCTCGGCGACGATCATGTAGTTGGCAAAAGCCGAGCCCGCTCCGAAGGCTTGGAGCTTGGAATGAACTTTGGTCTCTTCACATTCGGCGGCGAGGGAGCCATCATGCTGGGTTTCCTCATCTTGGATAGCTTGGTTCTCAATCGGTGCAGAGAGCTTCGACCGAAGCTGTGCGATCATTTCGGGGTGACCCTGGAGGATCGCCGTGCTGTTCGTGTCTTGATCCGACGACTTCTTAAAGGCCGCTTCGAGAGTCTCACGAACAAAGGCCTCTGTCTCGCCTTGATCGGTCCCCGTCTTTTTGCCGAGCGGAATGTTCTTGAAGGCGTTCCGGAGATGTTGAAGAGCGTCGGTGTTGCCTTGAATAACAAGGGTTTCAATGGTGTCTTCCACTTGCGCCTTAGCCGGCCTCGGCCCCACCAAGGGATCTGGCGCGGCGAGCGGTGAGTGAGGAATCTGCCGAGTGATGACGTTGATTTCCCTGCGAATTTGAAAGACCTGCTTCTTGGTCAGGTAACCTGCCTTGTGAAGCCGTGCACAGAGGTCCTCGGTCTCCGAGCCTTCTGAATCCTGGTTTTCCACTTCCTGAATAGACTGCTCGCTGACCCAACCTCTGGCGAGAAGGGACAGCTTTTGAGGATCTGTATTTTTAGGGTGACTAACCATAGTGTTCATGACTATCTCAACAAACGGGAGCTGAAGAACACAAAACCTTTAGCAAATAGCTAACCAAGTCCGGGAAGATGTCATTGTATGAATTAATGGCGCCGAATGCATTGAATGTTGCTTAAATAGACTGCGTAGCGACTAAAAAAAACCGACAAACTGGAATGTTTCTGCCCCAGTCGAGTTCAGAATGTCCCCAGTAAGTCTCTTTCCTTCAGATATTCGTAGATGCATCCAGGGACATCCTCCGACACCCTCTCTCCCTCCTGAATCCCTTTTCTTAGTGCAGTCGAGGAGAGTTCTGAGGGATTCATGGGGATGGTGTGGGCGCGCAAGGATTCGACTTCATAGGGCGACAAATGAGCTTCAAGTTCTTGGAAGGCCGACTCGGTGTTAATGCCGGGACGCTCGATGATCAAGAGCTGCGCTTCTTTGACCAAGCTTTGAAAGCCATACCACTTCGGCAGGTCTCTCAAGGAATCTCCACCTATCAGGAAATAGAGTTTGGCCTCTGGATGTTCTTTTTGAACCGCCCGAATCGTGTGCAAGGTATAGGTTGGAGACGTCGCCTGCCCTTCAATATCGGAGCATTGCAGCCAGGGCCCCATTTCCTTCGCGAGCCTGTGGAGCATTTGGAAGCGGTGCTCAAAGGAGAGTTGTTTGGCGTTTTGTTTGTGGGGAGGAGAACCGGCAGGGATGAGAACTATGGAGTGCTTAGGAAAGGCCTGGTGAGCTGCTAGAACCATCTGGAGATGAGCATTGTGAAAGGGATTGAAGGACCCGCCAAAGAGAATGAGATCTGTCATGGCTGGGCGACCCTATCGCGATATTGAGGGAAGAGTTGGGAGCGCCTAGACGCGTTCGTCTTGGTTCTCCGCCTCTTGCAGCGCTTGATGGCGTGCGTAGACACCCCAATACAAGGCGCCAAGGGCGACGTTTTCTTCGGCGTTGAAGGGCTCGGCGCTCCGTCCAACGGTCTCTTCGATGATGTTTCGCACCATGGGAATTCGCGCTCCGCCACCAGTGATCACCAGGGCGTCGAAGTCGCTCCACTGGTCCTTAGTGCTCTGTTCGAGAACGCGATTCAGGTAGGATTTCAGTGTTTTTACGAGGGTGATGGATGCTTTTTCGAAGGCTTCCCGAGTGAAGCGCACCTTGAGGGTTTTTCCTTCGCTTTGGATAAGCATATTGCATTGCTTGCGAGAGCTGAGGGCTTTCTTCGCTTCTTCAACGCGGAAGTTGAGGTCGGTCATGCAGCTGGCGTCAACGCGAGGGTCGAAGCCATGGTGCTCGGTGAACTTTCGCACGCTCTCGGCGATAAGGAGTTCATCCCAGTTGATCCCACCAAGGGTGTTCAAACCTGCTTGGCAAAGGATATTCAAGTCGCCGCCAGCACACTCGATAAAGGCGCAGCTTGTCCCCTTATGACCGACGTCAACAACCGCTGCGTAGCGGGGACTGAGGTCGGGAAGCCTCAAAGAATAGGGCACGCAGGCGGCGAGTAACTCGTCGGTGACTCCAACGACTTGGAGTTTGAGCGCTGTGCTGACTGCTTCGGCGAGGGCCTGTCTGTGACTCGGCTGAAACCAGACAGGCGCAGCCAAAGAAACGTGGGTGGGCTTGGTGCTAAATTGCTCGGGGCTAATGTCTTCAAAGAGGCGGGCGACGAAGATGGACAAGAGCCGCTTCGCTGAATACTGCTCGCCTTCGATGATCGTCGACCATCCCTCCATGAGGAAGAGTGACTTGAGGTCACCATAGTCTTGATCGGGCATGGCCGGAGCGAGGTTCTTTGCCTCGTTGCCAATGAGCCATTCGTTGTTTTCGTCCCGAAGTAAACGGGTGGGTGTTGTTCGCTCGTTAACGCAGTTCTCAACGACGATGGCCCGGCCATCATCATTGAAACAAGACACCACGGCGTCTGAAGAGCCGAAATCGATGCTGATCAAGCCGCGTTGAAGCTCTGTCCAATCGGGCTCAC
>JARGOJ010000440.1 GCA_029210225.1 Planctomycetota bacterium | reverse complement strand
GGACACAGGCCGGGCGCCCGGTGGCGTCACGCCCCTACATGGCCAATCATATAACACACAGCCCGCAGCAACGCGAAAACCTGTGTAGGGGCGGTCTTATGTGACCAGCCTGGATTTGATAACGGTGAACACTTTGGCCAGGCTCATCAAACGTCTAAGACGATGTCGCCCATGGCCCGTGACGCGCAGGCTAGAATCACACCGGCGGCCCGATCCTCCGCCGTATAAGCCTTCGTCATATCGCAATCAACATCGCCGCTGATGAGCTGCACCTTGCAAGTGCCACAACTCCCTCCTCGACAGAGTGAATTGATGAAGCGCCCCATCTTGAAATCAACGAACTCGAGGATGTTCTCGCCGTGAGGAATCTGACCCGTCTGACCGGACTTCTTAAGGGTGATCTTGTGGAGCTGTTGGTCCATCGCCGGTTTCCTTCAAATTCTGCGAATCTTGCGAATATTCAGGGCTAGAGAGCCCAAGGGGATTACGAATGTACTCTCGCTGGCAAGCCAGGCAAAGGTCGAACTTAAAACTCTTATAGATTTCGGCCTCTAGCTCCTCAGCGCTCCGACCTTCAATCGATTTAAGAATAGCCTGGAGTACATCTTGGTGGTTCTTCTGCTCAATATCATTCTTCGTCAACTCAAGAGGATCATAAGCCGACTCTACCTGGATCGTGACTTTGTATCTTACGTTCTCCGTGACCAGCAACGACTTCTGGCAACGATCACAGTGGAATTGCCCCATGATAATCTCTCAAAGCTCTCCAAAACGCCGCGTCAGAGTCGCACGACACTTCTTCAACGCCGCTCGACATTTAGGATCGGCAACCGTCGCCTCCGAATCAAGGAGTACCTTCAAAGTATCCTGAGTGCCGCTGTGCTCAAGAGCTTTAAAGACCTCACAACGCGTCTCGCTATCCTGCTCTCCCTTTGCTATCCGCTCCAAGCCCCGAACAATAGGCTTTGGGAGGCCCAAGTTGGTCTGAGCGTTGCGCCTCAAAGACCGCACCAAGCTGGAACGGGCCTCGGGGTCCTCATTCGTATTTGAAACAGCCTTCACCAAGGCCCTTTGAAAGTCCGCCTGCCCCGCTAAATCCATGGATTCTAACAAGGACATACCCTTGACCCTGACAGCCACAGAGCGGCGAGGATTACTCAACAGCTCTCCCAAAAATTTAGAGCTGGCCTCACTCCCCATAGTGACCTCTTTGAGATGAGCCATCCCAGCCAAAGCCAGCTTTTGAAGGCTCTCTTCTCTCGACTCGTCACAGAAACCCTGCAAAATGGCCAACGCCCCCGAGTTTTGACTTCGACCTAAGGCCTCCGTCCCCAAACGCCAATCCTCAGGACCCGTCGCTGAAAGAACAAAGCCCGACAAGCTCCGAAGCCCTGCATCTCCTCCAAAACGCCCTAAAATATAGGCTGCGTCTCTCTTGTTTCGTTGATCCTCATCCGTTTCTGCCGTCGTCTTTAAGAGCTTCCTTAACAATGAAGTCCGCTCCGATTTTTTTCCTTTGCGAAAAATCGTCAACGCTTCATTTTCGTGTAGGAAGAACTCGCGCCAAAAACGCAGCGCCTGAAACTCATGCTGGAGTAAAGCCATACTTTGACTTTCCTGGTTTGCTGACGGGAGACCAGAAGGAGCCTGAAGCACTTTTGCCGGGCCAGCCTTTCCTCGTCTCAGCCCTCGAAGACTATTCGCTACAGCGCTCACAGAGGACCAGTCCCGATCGAAAATCGCTCCATCCAGAAAGTCAATGTGGGCAGAATAGAGCTTCTCCCCCGTTTTCCCATCTAAGCGACTGCGAAGCCTAAGCCGTGCGCCATCCAGTCCCTCAGGAGGCTTTCTCTTACGCTTTTGGCCCGAGAAAGCTCCGTTCTCGCCGCCGCTTTCCTCTTGCTCATGAAGGTTCTGAACAATCAAAAGCGTCGCGAGAGGACCAACTATCAGACCAACTATCAGACCAAGAATGAACTTCTTCATGCCAGCTCCCTTTGTCTCTATGAATCCGGGCGAGGTATATTCTATCTATAGATCCTGAACGGTTTTGAGCTCAGGAACGCGATCATCGTCGCATTGTCTCAAGCCAAGATGGTATTTGACATTGATCCAGACGAACTTTCCTCGTAATGTTTGAAGGTTCTGGATGAGAGTTCGAGATTGAATTTTCAAGGGGAAGAACTTGTATGGCTAAGGAAGTGAGCGCAGAGCAACTGTTTGAAAACATTGCTGTAGACAATCGGCTCATCACAAAATTCCAGCTGGAAAAGGCCAAAAAAGCCTTGGAAGACCGAGACGACAGCGATGCCGTTGGCCTCGGTGATGTCCTCGTCGAAATGGGTTTCATTGACGAAAAACAGCACGACTCTATAAAGAGCGCCCAAAATTATCGAACAACTCGAAACACCGACAAGCGCTTTGGCCGGCAAATTGTTCGTATGAAGCTCGCAAAGCCCACCATCATTCAAGAGCTACTCAAAAAGCAAAAAGAGACCTACGAGAAAACAGGAAAGACCGTCACCCTCGGTCAACTCCTCATCAAAGAAGGGGAAGTCAGCAAGAAAGATATTCGCGCTGTCCGAGAAGAAATCGCAAACCGCGACTCCCAAAAAATCTCAGAACGACAAAAAGCCCTTCAAAACGATCGCCACTTTGTTCAATGCCCCAATTGCAGCTCCAAGCTTCTCATCAAACCTCATAACTTCGATAAAACGGTGAAATGCTCCACCTGTGAAGCTCGATTCAAAGCAACCATCGACGGCGCCCCCAAAAGCGACGACTTTGATATGCCCATCGTCGCCGACCTCGACATTGACGATGATGACGACGATGATGACGTCATTGATATCGAAGAGATTGAACTCGAAGAAGCCGAGCAAAAAGCCCTCGCATCGGCCCCGAGTAACCCCATTGACGACGATATCTTCGACAATCTCCCTGACGACCAGGGCCTCACAAACCTCGACGATCACACTGCTCCCGACGAAGATGACCTCGCCGAACTCGACGACCTCGACCCCGACGCCCTAAAAAGCGACCAGTTCGACGACCTCGACGACGACCTTGATATCGACGACCTCGACATCGACGCCCTCGATGACGATGAGCTGGCAAGCGATATCCTCACAAGTGACTCCGCTCCCGAAGATGAGTTCGATGAAGACCTCGACGACGACTTCCTCAAAGATCTTGATGACGACGATGAAATCGAAGACATCTCCGACGTCGACTCCGACCTCTCAGACCTCGAATCCGACGACGTCAAAAGCGACTCCGACAACTTCGACGACATCGAACCCATGGAAGATTTCGATGACATCGAAAGCCCCGAAACGGGCCTCGGCGGTCTAGAAATGAACGAAGGGCTGCTCGACTCTGGAATGGACGCCTCCTGGGCAACCAACGCCTTTGATGATCGCCCCATCCATGCTCGTCCTGAAGACGATATCGTCGAATCCCTCGTCCCCCTCGACAAACCTGAAGACGTCACCGAAACCGTTGCTTTCAACGAAGACGGAACCGCAATAATCCCCGAGGAAGCAGAAGATATCCCTGGTGCCTCGGTCCTCGACGACGACCTCTACGAAAACCTCGAAGAAGAAAACATTGGCACCGACGATCCGGAAGAAGCCAGCGAAGACTCGAAGTTCGGCTCCCTCAACAGCCCCGACCGAGTCATAAAATCTGTCCCCGTCGCAACGTCCTCGAAAGAACTCGATGCCGAAATCGGTGAGGTGCCCGCCCTCGGTAACCTGCTCGATGAAATCGATGACGAAGACATTGACAGTGAACTAGAAGGTGTCCGAACCGATCCTGGCTTGAACGCTGAATTGAAGGTTTTCACAGAGCAAAACGTGGACGTCCTCGCGGAGAACGAGGAGATTCATGAGAAATACCCTGATTCATTGATTCTCAATCGTGAAGCCAACTCAGATCCGGCGAATAAACGCCCTGAGAAATCGGTCTTCACAGGAAACCCCTTCCCCAGCAATCCCTTCGCGAACCCAGTTGAAGAACCCAAGCCGCTCTTCCAGAACACTGCCCGCGAAACACGCGTCTTCTCGTCTCAATCTCCTGCAAGCTCTATCCTCACTGAGGAAGCAACCGATCTAGACACGGAGAAATTAAGGACCGAGAGGGTCGCAAACTTCGCTGAAGAATTGAGCCTGCAAGGGCTCGATTGGCTTCAAGCCAGAACCGAAAGCCCTGGCTCCACCCAATTGAGCGAAGACGAAGTGCGAGAAGCCTTCGAAAAAGCCATGAAGGTCATCCTCGAAGAGCTAAAGAAAAACGCTAAGTAGAGAATTCTAAACCTGCTAGAAAAACGAACGGAGGCCACTCACAGGAAGCTGTGATCTGGCCTCTTGCTCATCCTATCAATCCAAAATGACATCTTGGTGCGGCGACTTTACACCCTCGTTCTCATGGCGAAGAGGGAGCTTCATCGAAAAGCACGCGCCGAGCCCCGCTCCTTCACTATCCACATCCATCTGGCCACCGTGAGCCTCCACCGTGCTCACCACCAAGGTTAAGCCGAGCCCCGTTCCTGCTCCCTCAGGCTTCGTAGTAAAGAACGGCTCAAAGAGCTGAGACATCTGCTGAGCGGTAATCCCCATGCCATTGTCCCGCACTTTTACGACCGCTTGATCCTCAACCTTCTCAAGGGAAACGTCAATCACCCCAGTCTTCTTATCGACAGCGTCAAGGGCATTGAAAACAAGGTTCATCGCCGCTTCTTGAAGGCGATCTTCGTCTCCCTCAATAGGCAAGTCGACCTCGTCATTAAAATGAATCTGAACCAGCTTGGCGCGAGGATCGAGGCGGGTCAACTCGACAACATTACTCATCACAGTCTTGAAGTTGAGCGGCTTCATCTCCGGAGACTTAGGCTTCGCGAAGTTCAGCAAGCGACGGATCACCTTCTTCAGTCGATAAGCTTCCGCCTCAATCATCTTGAGGTAATCGGGGAAGTCTTGGAAGTCTTCGTGTTCCTGAAAGCGCTCATCTCTAGCCCGATCGAGCAAACCCTCCGCCGCCGTCGCAATGATGGTCAGGGGTCCTCCAAGCTCGTGAGCAACACCCGCCGACAAATGACCAAGCGCCGCCAACTTCTGCGTTTGATAAAGCTCCTTCTCCCTAAGGCGCAAGGTCTCCGTTCGCTCCCGAACCTTATCCTCCAAGGCGGTGTACATCTCTTTAAGGCGTCGCGTCATATCGTTGAAGGCCCGAGTCAATTCGCCAATCTCGTCATTCGACCTCACCGGCAATCGGACATCGAGGTCGCCGCCCTCAATCGACCGCGCCGCTTTGTGAAGCCTTAGTATGCCCCGGGCCGAAAGACTCGCCAAAGCAAAGGCCGCCACAATCGTCAGAAGGAAGACCAAAATGAGCGTGTTCCGCGCCACCGAGAGCGCTTCACTCCTCAACTGAAAGCCAATAGCGCGCACAGCCCGCCGGCTCTCCTCTCCGAGTGAGTGGGTGAAGTCGGAGACCATCGGCGCGAGCCGCTCGAAGCGTTCCACAGCGCGCTGTCGCTCCGGGCCTCGGGCTCCCTCCTGACGGTTCTTCCGCATAGCCTCCGCGAATCCAATGGCTGAGCTACGATACTCTTCTAAGCCCTTCAACGCTCGGTTGATGGCCTTCTTACTCTGCGGTTCTCTTGACAGACGCTTGAGGGTCGTTAAATGGATGCGCGCACGGTCGACGCGCTCTGTCAGAATCGTAAGGATGACAGGAGTTTCCCCGGGTTTTGGCCGGGTCCTCAAAACGCCGATCTCTATCTCTTCAGGATGCGCGAGGGCCGCGATCTCTCCGGCGGATTGACTCATGAGATCCGTCGTCTGAATGAAGCGCTGCAAACTCAGCACGTCCTGGCGAATCTCGCCGAGGCCAAGGTAAGAGAACATGCTGTGCACAAAGAAGAAGAAGGGAGAGGTCAGGAACCCCAAGACAAGTTTGGTTCTCAGTCGCATGGCAGGTCCAGTAAGGTTAGGCCCGGGCGAAGCGAAAACATTGTCCACTATTCCAAAGGAAATGCGCTCAAATCTTTGAGTATGGCCTCAATAAAGGCCTCAGTCAGAATGCGCCCCTTCTCCCGAGTGGCAAGGGTAGGGTCGCCCCAAGCTCCCGTAGGAGAGTAGGTACCATTCTCAACAGGTTGGTGACGGCGAAGAGGTCCGGGCTTCTCCCCCACGTGATAATCTTTCTGGGCTCGCTCCATACGCACAATTTCGGGAGCCATATAGAGCATCATCGAGGTCTCCCCCTCATCTGCGTGGGTGCCTCCTTCTTGCTCTTCAATGTCTTTCGCAGCCTCTTTAAGGGCCAGGCCGATGTGTGAGAAATCGAAGCCAATCCCCTGCTTTGTGAGAGTCTTTTTTATGGCTCGAAGGGGCGTGAGAGTGCTGATCCCGGTGTTTAGGACATAGAACTGTTTGCAGCCGTGGCGGGTGAAGGATTCGATGATATCGAGGATGAGGGCCTGACTGGTTTCGTCTTTGAGATGGACAGAGCCTGGGTATTCGACAAAGGCAGGATAGTAGCCGTATTGGAGAGTGGGTAGGACGAGCACAGGGAACCGGGCCATGATCCTCTTGGTGAGGTATTCCGCCATGATCCAGTCGTTGTTGAGGGGCAGGTGATGGCCGTGTTCTTTGGTGCGGGCGCCGAGGGGCAACATGAGTACAGGAAATGACCTGAGCGCAGCTTCTGCCTCAGGCCATGTCATAGTCTCAATCAAGCGTCCGAGCATAGGAGATTATCCGCCGAACACGGTTTCTTTCACGATTTCTTCAATGGTGGTGGTGCCTTCAAAGATCGCGATAAGACCACTTTCACGAAGAGTTCTCATACCTTCCGTGCGAGCAATACGCTGCAGGTCGGAGAGAGGAACGTTCGAGATGATGGCTTCTTTGATTTTGGAGGTTCCGAGCATCATCTCAAAGATCGCAACGCGTCCTTTGTAGCCTGTGTTGTTACAGATCTTGCAGCCTTCACCGTAGAAGAACTTGCGGTTTGAAACCTTCTCACGATTCAATTGAAGCTCGAAGAGCTCTTCCTGGCTCGGATCGTATTCGACCTTGCATTCGCTGCAGATACGGCGAATAAGGCGCTGAGCAATCACAGATTCGAGAACCGCGCCAACGAGGAAAGGTTCAATTCCAATATCGACGAGACGAGTCACGACGGAGGGGGCATCGTTGGTGTGAAGCGTGGACAACACCAAGTGACCTGTCAACGCGGCTTCCACAGCGATACCTGCGGTGACCTTGTCTCGAATTTCTCCCACGAACACAACGTCAGGGTCCTGTCGTAGGATAGCGCGAAGACAGGATG
>JARGOJ010000439.1:1388-7356 GCA_029210225.1 Planctomycetota bacterium | reverse complement strand
CGTTTCATCCCACCAATCCATCTCCGTCACCACTTCAAATCCATTGGCTTCAAGAGTGGCTTTGTTGCCCAAGCTCGTGAAAATAGGCGCAGGGTTCTTTTCTTTAAGTGCAAAGAGCGTGGGGAGGTCCAAGTGATCGTAGTGGTTGTGGCTGATGAGAATGGCGTCCAAGGGAGGAATATCTTCGAGCTTCAATCCAGGGTTGCGGCAGCGCTTGGGACCCGCCCAAGTGACTGGACTGCAACGGTTGGAAAAGATCGGATCGGTGAGAATGTTCAAACCTTGCATCTGAACTAAGACTGTCGCGTGATTGACAAAGGTCACTCTGAGATCGTCGACACGCTCTGGCGGCTTAGATCCAGTTGGGTATTCTCGGTACCGAGGCCAGTCTCCGAGGCGACGTCCAAAAAGCCAGCGCAGCAGCCCGATCACGGAGTGCTCAGTACCCGGCACATTGACGAAGCGCCGGCCGTTGAAGTGCTCCGATTTTTCGCCGCGATAGCGAGGCGCGCCGATGAGCGCTTCTAGTGAGAACAGTGCCACAAATGATTGCTTTCAATCGAGACCTGGGCTGCCCCAAGCCATTAAAAATAAGAGTCTAGGGAGTTTATCGGATGGCTGGATTCAGGGCTTATTGCCCTGGATAGAGGAGGTTTTCACGTCCGCAGAGACTACCTCGTGGCCCGCATTTTTCGCCAATGCTCGGAGGGCGTCGGCAGCGCTGACTTGCTCAAGTCGGGCGCTGACTTTGCCTTGGACCTCAGGAGCGATGATGATGTTTTGACCGCTCTTCTTGGCGAGCATGAGCAGGGCTGTCCGCAAATTAGCATCGGCGAATTCAATGTTGGTCTTTGGTTTACTGTAAAAGACAAACTTGTCCTTCGATTTGACCTTTAACTCCAATTTGTAAACCCGGGCAATGACTCTGACAATATCGCGCCAAGGGAGATCTCTGAGCGTCATCGTGATCTTTCGATCAACGCGGGGATCGACGTAAATCTCAGCCCCGGTTTGCTCTCGAATGTCGGCGATGACCTCCGACAGCAGAGTGTCCACGACATCAATGCTGATGACTCTCTTAAAACGCGGCGCGGGGACAATGATAGGCCCGGTCCTCGGCTTGACTCTCTTTTTAGGTAGCCGTGCCGTTTTGGGGGTCGCTTCCCTCTGACTCACGGTCGTTGCCCTGCGTGGAGGCCGACCGCTCTGACAGGCTGAGAACGCCAGGGGGACTATGACGATGATGGGCCAGGTTTTCATTGAGCGTGTTCCTGAGATCCGAGATGGCTCGTTCCGCCATTTTATCAAGACAATGCCGAGAGCGCTCTCCTTTACTTTGCCTCCTGACAGACCGTCAGGTGGGGAAGGTCTAACTGCATGTACGGTTAAACCTCAACACAGTTAGAGTTAGGACATGTTAGAAACACAGCGTTTCCTCAGAGGCGGCGGAAGCCTTGACGAGCTGACGAAAGAATTCGGCATCAATGTTTACGCGCATCCAGAACTTCCCCTCGTTGGTCTGAAATACCACATGATCGACAGCCCAAAGACCCATCCCATTCCTCGGGAATGCCGTGGTTTAGTGTTGGAGCGGGATAGCTGGGATGTCGTGGCAAAGGGATTCTCTCGATTTTTTAACATTGACGAGGTCCTCGACGAACACGCTCACTTCGATTGGGAGACCTGTACTGTCACCAACAAGGAAGATGGCTCATTAATCATCGTCTACCGTTATGAGGGTCAAATCTTGGTCAACACCTCAGGGTCGTTCGCGTTGACAAGCGTTTTGTCCTTCGCTGGAAGCTTCGGTGATTTGTTCTGGAAGCATTTTCCTGTGGGTCCCGAAAAACTTACAGAGCTCTTCGATTCGCATACCGGGAGGCTGACGCTTGTTTTTGAGTTGTGCACGCCGTGGAACAAGGTTGTCCGTCGTTATGCAAAGTCTCAATGCTTCTTCCTCGCCGGCTTCTCTGTTGGAGAAGGCGAGGAAATCTTGGAGCTAGACGATGAGAAAATGGACGAATACGCTGGGCGATTGTCTGTAGCTCGTCCTCTTTCCTTCAACGCCCATGATCGTGACGCTGTAGCCAAGCGCTTAAGGGACGAGGAAGACCGAGATTCAACTTTCGAAGGATTTGTTCTGAGAGACGCCTCGGGATTGAGAATGAAGTGGAAGACTCCAAGCTATGTTTCTCTTCATGGACTTCGGGGCCAAGGAGATGTGCTTCAGCCAAAGAGTCTGGTTCCACTTTGTTTGGGGAGTGAGAAAGATGAAGTCTTGGCGACTCTGCCGGAGTTGACGAGCGCGACCCGGATCGTTGAGCACACCATGGAGAGCCACTTCCATGGCTTGACGGCGCTCTGGTACCGAGCCAGGCATCTTGACTCTCAGAAGGACTTCGCCCTCTTGGTGAAGGACAACCCGTTCTCTGCGCTCTTGTTTAAACTTCGCCGGAACTTAGGAGCTATGGGCGAGGTCGTTGACTTGAAGGCGCTCTGGCGCGCTCAGCCAGATATGATCGTTCGTAAGCTCTTTGCCGGCGCAGTTTTTCAATATGATGTCCTCGCCGCTGAAGAGCCTTGACCCCGAGAGTCATTGAAATCCATGGCGGATGAAGTATCCGTCAAGAAATGAGTAGTACTCCGACGACCCGAAGCTCGGCGCTCCCTGAGGGCTGTCTTCGGGTCTTTGGACCCTGAGTCTCTCTCGATTACGGCCCATATCCCGTTTCCTGGCGCCCTGTCCGAGCTTGTACCAGTACCAATAGACTGGGTTCAGGCGCTCATGATGCTTGTAAGTCATGACTTTTCGAGGGATCATCGTGTTCTCCAAGGACGTTTAGGCTTAGACTTGCAGCTCACGAGCAACGCAAGTCTTGGGCCAATTCGCTTAGAATTTCAATTTAGCGACCCATTGTTCCCATTCCCCTTTAAACTTCTTCAAGTCCTTTGTTCCAAGGACCTTAGAGAGCGCTTTTTCGCCGCTGGGATCGTCTTTAGCGGTCGACTGAAAGAGCTTGAAGAACTTGACGAGCAAACCCTTCTCTTGCAAGTAATAGCAGAGATAGCGGGCTTGGGAGTAGTTGGTGCCGGGGTCTTCGTCGTAAAACTCGTCGCGGCTGGTATTCATGAGGGTCGCGAAGCTCGGCACGGCTTTTTTGCGAATCGCCTTTTGCAAACCGCGAAGACGCCAATTCGTGAATCCCATAATGCGACCTTTGCGCTCGCCACATTGCTCATAAAGGGACGCTAAACCTTCATTGAACCAGCTCGGACACTCTGGGAAATTACTCGCCATAAATGGATGAACAATCTCATGAACGAGGGTTCCTCCCCCAGTGCTGATATTCATGATGAGCGCTTTATGATAGGGAGAGTAGTAGCCGAAGGGGGTTCCAGGCTTGTCATTGAAGATGGTCTTGGTGTTTTTTTCATAGCTGGCTTTATCCTTAAAGAGCCAAACATCCAAAATGTCTTTCGGGTCCTTTTTGAAATACAACTTCTTCAAATGAGTGACCGCCCAACGCACGGTATTCTTCGATCTCTGCTTGACGCGACTCGCGCTCTCATCCCCAAGGACGACAAAGGGACCTTCGATAAGCGTCGTAAAATCCTTCGAAGGGATCCTCTTTTTTAACGCCATGAAATGTTGACTGAATTGAGCAGGAGTCCAGGATTTATAGGTCTTAGAAACTGGCACCGTCGCTTTTCCAGAGAAGCGAAATCGAATGATGGTCCACTCTTTGGCGGCGTATTTGAGCGGCCAAAGCTTTAGGAACAGCGCCTTCGACATCCGTTGATAGCTTCCTCCCGACTTTGCTGGCTCATGGTAGATCACGTCCTCAGTCTTTTTGTTGTAGCCCAAAACCAATCGGAAATGTTCAGTGGTCTTTACCTGGTCGTCGTAGCGCATGCAGACAATTGACGGAATCCCCTTGTCCAGGTCTGCGGTGAGGGCGTTCCACTTCTTCTGCAGGTCTTTCTTTGACGCCGCGGGGATCTTCTCCCAGACCGGCCCAGGTTTATATCCGTAGCGCTTCATGACCTCCGCCAACTCTGCGGTGACCACTCCCCGAGCGAGCTTAGGATCGACCTTGGAGAGATTGAAGACCTGATCCTGGTCGACCTTATGACCTTCTTTTTGAAGCATCATCGCCACGCAGGCCTCGCCACAAAAATCGGGCTTTTGCTCGACGTGCGGAACCTTCTTAATCACGACATCATGGTCGTTTGCACCATCGCTCTTGCGCTCGGACAGGAGGACACAGGCGGTACCAGAGAGCAGAGCCAAGAAAAGGAATCGTTTTGTCATTCTCATTAGACTTCCTTAGAATAAGATCCAATAAAGCGCGGACGTTCTCGCGAACAATAGACGTCGCCAGATCCTTGGACGTGCGAGACTCGTCAAAGGACAGCCAGGTTACAATCTTGTTACAAGGAAGAGAGCGCGTGTGTACGATCGAGACCATGTCCGGAGACGTTTAGAGACCAAATTTTCAGAGCACCGAAAAGAAACCCTGATGTTCGCGGGAGCCACCATAGTCATGACTCCCTTTGCATTGTTAGCGGCGATCGCGGTCATTTTCGCGGCCTTAGTCTATATTGGATTGGATCTCGATGAACTGGCACTCATCGGCGGACCGTCCAGCTATCTCAACATCAGCCTGGTCATACTCTCTCTGTCCTTTTTTGTCGGCCGAAGAGGTACCTGGAAAGACAGCGTGCAATGGGTCACGAGCGGTTTTTTAGTGGTGTTGTTTACGATTGTCTGGGGCACGCTGCCCATTCAAGAAACAAGCCCCATTCTCTTCTGGATTGTCTATTGCCTCGGATTTCTACTCGCCCTCGCGTGCCTCGGTCACGCCTACACTCCTCGCGATCATTACTATCTTGGCTGGCTTAACGGTCATATTGATGATCCCTTTACTCTTCGAGACGACGCCCATCGGGCTCATGTGAGTCTGGGATTTGCCGTCGCGATTCCCAAGATGATTTTCGAAGCCTATGGCCATCTCTTTGGCAGTCGCTGGCTTTGGACAACCCCTCGAACCTTTGCCTTTACAGCCGCCGCCCAGGTTCTACTCGACGCCGAAGAACATGACAACGAAGACCTCAGAAAAACCCTCAAGACCCTGGACCCGACGAATGTCGTGATCGTCATGTCGCTGCTCCAAGGGATGAAGCTCATTCAAGAAGGACGAAATGGAATGTCTCTCACTCGGGAGGGTCGAAAAACAGTCGGAGTCTAATACGGCGCCGATTAGTGAACAGAGAAAATCACAAGCTCGGCGATGGAATACTCGGTAGGGGTGTCCAAGAGCCATTGGACAAATAGATAGAAGCCAATAAATCCCAATGACACAGTGATTAACCACAAGGTCGTGGCGACGCGACGTGCGAGGGTCCACTCACGAGACCTCTCTAATTGAATCTCCGAGAAGAACAACGACGGACCGCGGCCTTGATGGAGACATCCAAAGACCGCGCAGCCCTTGTGGATCGCCGCGCATTCGAAATGATGCTCTGTCGAACAGCCCTGACAGCGCCAGTTTTGGCGTTGTCCAAGGCCATCGTGACAATAGGGACAGCGCCTTGAAGATTCGCACTCAACGAGGCGTGTTAGATATCCTCGCTCCATTTCCATTCCTATTACTTCTCTTTGCTTTTTTTATTCTTTGGAAGGTCATGAAACCAGATCGTGCCGTTCTTATCACCAATGACGATCTTCTCTCCACCTTCCAAAATTCGTCCTTGAGTAAGCACTGTTGGAAAGCCCTTAATCTCCGCGATGAGTTTTTTGGAACCTAAATCCCACGCTCTCGCGACCTTATTGAAGCCGACTGCCAAGAGCTTTGTGGAGTCTGGTGAGAAGTGGAGACTGTTTGCCAAGCCGACTTGACCATTGAGGCCATCGAGCTGTTCAAAGGGGTTGACAGACCATATCTGCAAAGATGCGTCCCGCCCGCCC
>JARGOJ010000439.1:0-1378 GCA_029210225.1 Planctomycetota bacterium | reverse complement strand
ATAGCGATAAATTGTCCGTTGGGGCTGAAGACTATACTTTTGTATCCCCTCGCTTGCCCGGGAATTGTCTTGGTGACTTCTCCGCTCTTTAAGTCAATGAGCTTAATGTTACCGCGGGTGTCTGAAGTAAGAAGCTTCTCGAAATTAGGGGATAGGGCGCAAGCTCTCAGAAAGAATTTATGGGGCTTAACAGTCTTCATTAGGACATTATTTTGTAAGTCCCAAAGGCGCACTTTTTGGTCGTCAGCGATGGTGACTGCGCGGGTCCCGTCCTTGTTCAACCCTACAAAAGTGACGGCCTTATTGTGGCCTGGGAGCTTTTGAACCATTTGGCCTGTTTCCAAAAACCATAGAAGGGCTGAATTCTCCGGGCCTCCTGAGAGCAACCAACGGCCGTCTGCAGAAACGGCGAGTCTTTGGACTGCTTGCTTGTGGCCATAGAGCTTACGGATAACCTGTCGAGACTCGATATCCAGTATTGTAATGACCGGAGATTTTCGGAGGGCGTCTCCGGCGATAATGAGCTGCTTTTTTTTCGGATGAGTGACGATCGCTCGCACTATCTGACCCGCCGGCTTCACTTGGGTCTTCCACTTTATCGCTTCTCTATCAACCGCTTCTTGGCATAGTTCCAGGTAATTCTTGTCTATAGGGGCTGTCCACTTCCCAGATGCCAATATTCGGGTGAAGCTGGCAGCGCTCTTGTCCCATTGATTCGTAGCCCAGTAGTGTCGGGCGAGCGCTAATTCAGGAATTTCTTCGCCCTGTTTCTTCGCCTCTTCAAGGTGCGCAATGGCGAGCGTGTGTACTTTTCTAAACGACAGCCACTCGCCAATAATTTTCCGTGAGGACCGGCTTGTCGGATTTTTTTCGAGAGCGGCTATTGTCTCTTTACTGAAGCGTTCTTTCAGCTTTTGCTCTAAGATTGCGGAGTTCTCGAAGTCCCATAGACGCAGGGATTCACTTTGAGCAACGGTGAGGAATTTTGCTTCACCAGGAAGCGCCGCAATATTCATGATTAATGAATTGTGAGCCTGAAAACTCTTTAACTCTCGACCATCCCGACATTGCCAAATTTTTAGTCTTAAATCCCGACCAACAGTCGCGACAATCTTACGGTTCGGGGCAAAAGCAATCGCGGTCACCTGACGGTCGTGACCGCTACATGAACTTTGGTTGAGCACGAGACCCGTGCGCCATTCAATAATGAAAATCTTCAGCTCTTTTTTTCTTGTCGAGGCCATGGCATAGAGCTGCTCGCCATCTTTTGAAAAGGCGACTCCCAGACATTGGGAGTCATCCGTTTTCAGAGTTTTAATGAGCTTAAAACTCTGACTGTCGAAGATGTAGATCGACGGACCAATTGTGATGACGTACT
>JARGOJ010000438.1:2504-7362 GCA_029210225.1 Planctomycetota bacterium | reverse complement strand
CCTAAGCTGAAGGAAACACCCACCGATATCGTCGACGTCGGCGACTTCGAGTTGGACTACGAGAGCAGCGAAGACAACGCCTTCACTCCAACAATAACTCCAAATTCAGTGTCTCTATTGGGAGCTGCCGCGTCCGATTCAGGATACTCTCCCGTCGGCGACCTCGCTCCTCCTCCCGCCGAGAACCCCTATGCGAAACAAGCTTACACCGCCGCTCAGAGTGAGGACGCCGAGACGAAAGTCTTTAGCTCCGATCAATTGACGGCGAATATTCCCTTGGCTCGCATGGAAACCCAGGAGATGGATATTCCCAATTGGACTTTGCTGGAGACCGCGAAGATCGATTCGGAGACCATCCCTATGCCTCAAGATCTCGATGTCGTTGAGGCCAGCGCCGAGGCTCCCGTCGCGCCAACTGAGAAGGCGCCCATCAAGACCTTCAATCCTGTTGAGGGGCTGTCCAATACACCGCCTGTATCCCATTCTGCGCCAACGCAGCAGTATCAAGTGGACTCTCTTTATACGGAAGAGGACGATCAACAAGGCGCGGTCATGTTCCAGCTGACCCCGGAAGCTCAAGCTCAGATTCAACAATCCCTTCAGCCAAAACCCGCTGCTCCTGAGCCTGTTGCACAACAGACTCAGGGAGGTTTCTTAGGGGATGGCGAACAGTCCATGATCTTCAACGCCGATGCAACGGCGCAAATTCAAGCAGCGCTCGCAGCAGAAGCAGCAAAGCTTGGTTTGAATCAAGCAAGTCCTAGCGATGCGACTCCGGAAGAAGACGTCTCGTTGTTGGAAACCCAGCAACTACCTCGCGTCGATGCCAATCAAGATCGCCTCTCCGAATCTCAAAGGCTCCTTCAACAAGAGCGAGATCAACTGGCCGAAGAGCGACGCAAGCTTGAGGAAGAGCGGGCTCGCTTCAAGATTGAAGCGGAGCGCCGTCAACTCGACGAAGAGCGTCGGAAGTTTGAAGAAGAGCGTCGGAAAATTGACGAAGAGCGCCAGAAAATTCAGGAGGCGCAGAAAGCAGCGGAAGAGAAGGCTGCTATGCAGCCCTCAGAGAGTCAGCGAATCAAACTTCAGCAAGAGCTTGAAGTGGCTCGTGAGGCTAACCGACAGCTCGTTATCGAAGCCGCAGCAGCCGAGCGTAAACGTCTTGAGGCGGAGCTTCGGGCCATTCGTGAAGGAGAGCAGAAGAAGCTTGAAATTGACGCGGCCCGGGAAGCCGAGCGTAAGCGCCTCGAAGAACAATTCCGTTTGAGCGCTGACACCGAACGCAAGCGTCTTGAAACAGAGATTCAAGCCGCTAGGGAAGCCGCTCGCCGTAAGAAAGCTGAAGCGGCGGAAGCGGCCAAAAAAGAGCCTGATGCGAAACAATGGGGTGGCCCCAAGAAAAAAGACAAGAGCGGTGATGGCAAGCGCCGGTCGACCGACGAGGTCAAGTCGATTGAAGAGCAGACTGCTCTTAAGGCGGCTCAAACGGCTAAAGAACAAGAGAATAAGACTCGAAATGAAGCTCTCTCTAAGTTCTGTGCCGATTACGCGATCAATTCAGCCCTCCATATGAAAATCCTCGGGCACTTGAAAAGAGTTGGAGGACGCCCCCAGGGCAAAATAGAAGTCGCGAAGGTCGTCGATTCAAACCAAGCCATCGTCGGGCAAATCCTAGACGACTTTGTGCAAGCGAAGATCGTGAAGCGCGTTCGGGCTCCTCGTATTCGCGGTGGATATGGATACAGTTTTAGCGCGAGTCCAAAAACTCGCAACATGATTGTCACTCTACTTCGTCTTTCTGAAGACGGCGTGAAGTGGCCAGCATTCTGAGTTTCAGAGCGGTAGCCGAGGCTTTTCTAAAGTCATTTCAAATTGGATACTTGACAGTGACTCGAAGGCCTCTATAATTCTCAAACGTTGATAGTAATCAACACATGCGGGTGTAGCTCAGCGGTAGAGCACAACCTTGCCAAGGTTGGGGTCGTGAGTTCAATCCTCATCACCCGCTCTTAAAAAGCGCCTAAACCAGTTTGGTTTGGCGCTTTTTTTTGTTTTAACTTCGAAACGAAAATTTAAGGTTCAAGCGAGTTTGTAAAAGTCTTTCTCGCCTTTATGACCTCATTATTGTATGTTTCTCGGCTTCATTCAAACAGGGGACGAAGCGCGCCGCTTTTCACTTTCTCTCAACTCTATAAAGATAGTGATGACGAGGCGGGCAATTCACACGACAGACGTAGTCCCCTACGGTTAAGGAACACAGAGACTCGCCAAGACCTGGGCTCATGGCAGCCCCTAAACCCAGGCAAGTCTTTGCTTTCAAGGGAGCACAGCAAGGTGTCTGATCCACAAGTGGAAGATCAAGTCCAATCCGAAGAGCATGTTCACGATGAAAATTGTGGCCATGACCACGGTCACAGTCATTCTCACGATCATGATCATAAGCATGACTATGAGTCTGAGATTAACGATTTAGGCCCCTGCAAGAAGCTTCTTCAGGTCACCTATCCCGCTGAGATCATCAAAAAAGAGATCGACTCTCAATACAAAGATCTCCGTCATCGTGTTCACCTCAAAGGCTTCCGTAAAGGAAAGGCTCCCCGCAAGCGGTTAGAGCGCCTCTATGGTGCCGACATCATGGACACCGTCAAGCACAAGCTGATCGGTGAAGCCATGGAGCATGAGCTCGGTCACGCCAATCTCGAACTCCTCACACAACCTGAGCCCTCCGACGTGACCTTCAGCGTCACCGAAGGACTTAAGTTCGAGGCGACCCTTCTCCTTCGTCCAACGATCGAGATCAAGGACTTTGAGAACCTCAGCATTCAAGTTGCGCCCGTCAAGATTGCCGACGAAGACGTCGATGTCGCCTTGGCTGAACTCAACAAAGAGCGCGGGGAAGCTCGTGAGCTTGGCGCCGACGAGACTATCGAAGAAGGTGACACTGTTGTTGCCGACGTTGAAGTCTGGCTTGGTGGAGAGCTTGAAGCGTCTGACGCGGAAGACGACTCCGAGGAAGACTCTAAATTCAATCCCCTTAAAGAGGTCGATGACGTCAAAGTGATCGTCAGCTCCGAAGATACTCAGCTGGTCGCTGGCATTGTGGTTCAAAACCTCGCCGACGACTTGCTCGGACATCAAGTCGGTGACACCGTTGACGTAGACGTTGTTTTGCCAACGGACTTCGACGTCATTGAAGGTCGCGGTGAAGGCGCTGTCATGCGCCTTGACGTGCTTGAAATTCAAAGAATTCAAGTTCCTGAAATGGACGACGAGTTAGCGAAAGCTCACAGCTTTGAGACCATCGCTGACCTTCGCGAGGACGTTCGAAACAAGCTCCTTGATCGCAAAAGCGATGAGCAAAAGTCAAAAATTCACGATGAAATCATCGCTGAAATGATTCGCCGTATCGGTGAGATCGAGCTCCCAAGCGATCTTGTTGACAGTGAATCAGAACGCAAAAAGCAAGAGCGCATGATTCGTTGCCACATGATGGGAATGAGCGAAGAGCAAATTGCCAAAGAGTTGCACGATAAAGAGGACGAGATACGTGTTGACGCGATGAACGAATTGCGTAAATTCTTCGTCTTAGACGCTGTCTCAAAGAAAGAGAAAATCTCAGTATCCGATGACGAAGTGCAGCACGCTGTCGTGAAATTGGCAAAGGATATTGATCGCTCTCTCCCAGAAGTCTTTCAAGAGTTAGAATCTTCAGGCCGCCTCAACGAAATTCGTTGGTCGATCCAAGAAGAGAAGGCTCTCGAGTTCTTGAGAAAGCAAACGGAAGTTGTTGAAAAGGGTTGAACCCCTCAACTTGCGCGGACTGTATACGACAACACCTTGAAGTCACAATGCGGCAATTAGCAGAAAAGCCGTGGAGGACCTGATGACCTTTCATAACACTCTTATTCCAATGGTTATTGAGAAGACGGGACGTGGTGAGCGTTCTTACGATATCTACTCACGTCTCCTCAAAGAGCGCATCATCTTCGTTGGGGATCAAATCAGCGATCACTTTGCGAACATCATTATTGCTCAGCTCCTCTTTCTCCAGTTCGAGAATAAGAACCAGGACATCAGCCTCTACATCAATTCTCCTGGTGGCTCAGTGACTGCTGGACTCGCGATTTACGACACCATGCAGTTCGTTAAGTGCGATATCGCAACTTACTGCATGGGCCAAGCTTCAAGCATGGGTGCTGTCCTTCTCGCTGCTGGAACCAAAGAGAAACGCTACGCGCTTCCTCACTCCCGCATCATGATTCACCAGCCTTGGGGCGGCGCGCAGGGAACCGCTGCGGATATTGAAATTCAGGCCGCTGAGATTCAGCGCTTGAAAGATCAACTCCACAAGATCCTCGCGAAGCACTCCGGGAAAACCGAAGAAGAAATCGCTAAAGACGCTGACCGTGACTTTTTCATGAGCGGGGACGAAGCTTTGGCTTACGGTCTCGTTGACAAGGTCATCGAATCTCCCAAGTAATTGCGGAAAAAGCGCTATGGGGCTCGTAGAATAGTACGAGCCCCTTTGTAATATTTATGACTCTAAAGCAGCTGCGCGCACTCTTGCGCTGCTCCCGACGCTGCTAAGACCTTGAAACTCGACGAATGCGAGGCCATTCATGCGCGAAAGTCAGCGCTGTGGATTTTGCCGGAATATGTGGGAAATTGATCGGCTCATTGCAGGGCCCACCAACAACTACATCTGCCATGAATGTGTCGAACTCTGCCGGAACATGATCACCAACCAGCGTCGACGCTCCGGTTACCGATCTCAACCCGTTCGTGACATCCCAACTCCTCGCACCATGAAGGAAAAACTTGACGAATACGTCATCGGTCAAGATCACGCGAAAAAAGT
>JARGOJ010000438.1:0-2494 GCA_029210225.1 Planctomycetota bacterium | reverse complement strand
ATAACCACTACAAGCGTATCAATCACGACCCAGGCTCAAAAAACGCCGTCGAACTCGACAAGTCAAACGTCCTCCTCATCGGTCCAACAGGAAGCGGAAAAACACTCCTTGCCCGCACTTTGGCCCGGATCCTCGACGTTCCCTTCGCGATTGGTGACGCCACAACACTCACCGAAGCCGGATACGTGGGTGAAGACGTCGAGAACATCCTCCTCAGGCTTCTTCAAACCGCCGACTTTGACCTCGCTCAAGCTGAGCAAGGCATTATCTTTATCGATGAAATCGATAAGATCGGCCGCACCACTCAAAATGTCTCAATCACCCGGGACGTCTCTGGTGAAGGAGTGCAGCAGTCGCTACTCAAACTGCTCGAAGGCACAGTCGCCAACATTCCTCCTCAAGGTGGTCGTAAGCACCCTGAGCAGCAATACATTCAAATGGACACCTCGAAGATCCTCTTTATCTGTGGAGGCACTTTCAGCGGTCTGCATGAGATCATTGGAAATCGGATTGGTAGCCAACTTCTCGGATTCAACCCTGAAAACGCGAAGGAAGATCTCCCCGAAGAAGTCCAGCTCGGCGAAATTCTCGCTCAGGTTCAACCTGACGACCTCGTTAAGTTCGGCCTGATCCCCGAGTTCATTGGTCGCCTCCCCGTTCTTGCGAGCCTCAACCCCTTGACTGTCGACGATCTCGTCCAAATCATGGTCGAGCCTAAGAACGCGATTATTCGCCAATACGAGTATTTCTTCGAGATTGAAGGCGCGAATCTTAAGTTCGCCAAAGATGCTCTTCGCGAAATTGCTCGCAAAGCTCTCGAACGAGAAACCGGCGCTCGCGCTGTTCGCTCCATCGTCGAGGATATCCTTCTTGACATCATGTTCCAGATGCCAAGTCGCCCTGATGTCCAGAATTACGAGATCAGCCTGGATATTGCAGAAGGCGGAGCATTCGAATTCCCAGAGCCTACCGAGGCAGCAACGACGACAACAACCGCTAAAAAGGGTCGCCGCAAATCGCGGAAGTCGCGACGAGATAACGTGGCATAACACCAACTCGCCGAGATTCTAAGACCCTTGTTTGCATTCTCCAACTTTTACATTCCGGAAATTCCAATGCGTTAGGTGCCATAAATTCTAGTTCGTCCCTGCTCCAAACGATTCACCACCAGAATCTATGCTCCCATAACGATTTAAGGATGCTCCTGTGTTTGACAAAGTTGAAGAAATGGCCAAGCGCCATGCCGAATTAGATGCTCTCCTCTCAAAACCCGAAACCATGCAGAACATGGGGCTCTTCAAAAAGTACCTCCAAGAGCATGGGGCCCTCAAAAAAGTCGCTGAACGTTTCAAAGTTTATGCTGAAGCCAGAGATGCTCTCAAAGAAGCAGAAGAGATCATCTCCGCCGCAGAAGATGAAGAACTTGTCGAACTCGCAAAAGAAGAAGTTCCCGAGCATCAAGCTGTCATAGACGCCGAAACCGTCAAAATTAGGGATCTCCTCGTCTCCGAAGATGAAGATGACAACATGAATGTCATCATGGAGGTCCAAGCTGGCGCCGGCGGCGACGAAGCAGCGCTCTTCGTCAATGACCTCCAGCGTATGTATACCCGTGTCGCGGACGCAAAAGGTTGGAAGGTCGAGGTTCTCAACAGCTCCTTGGCGAACTCTGGAGGCTTCAAATACATCACTCTCTCTATCTCAGGAGAGATGGTTCACAGAGACCTTCAATTTGAAAGCGGAGGCCACCGAGTTCAGCGTGTTCCTGCAACAGAGAGCCAGGGGCGCATTCATACCTCCCTCGCAACAGTTGTTGTGATGCCTGAGGTCGAGGAAGTTGAAGTCAATATTCCTGACGACGAAATCAAAATGGACCTCTTCTGCGCCTCCGGTCCTGGTGGACAACACGTCAATAAAACGGAGAGCGCCGTTCGCCTCGTTCACATTCCCACCGGAATCAAGGTGGAGTGCCAGGACGAGAAGTCACAGCACATGAACAAAGCCAAGGCCATGCGTGTGCTTGTCTCAAGGGTCGCTGATCACTTCCAGGCTATTAAAGACAAAGAGGCCGGGGACAAGCGCCGGTCGTTAAGAGGAAGCGGAGACCGCTCCCAACGGGTTCGCACATACAACTACAATCAAAATCGCGTGACCGATCATCGCATCGGGCTCTCACTCCACTCTCTCGATCGCTTCATGGAAGGCGATATCAAAGAGATGGTGAGCGCACTTCACGACCAACTCAGGGCTCTTAAACTAGAGAATCTCTGATATCCGGTCTCGTTGTTTGAAGCCGTTTTGTTGGCCTCTTTAACTCAATGAAATTCCGCTTCTCTCGCTCTCACTCATGTCTCTATACATTGTGAAAATGTATTGGCGAAGGGAGGAGCGGTGCACGAGCGAAGCGAGTTGCTAGCCCTGAGCGCGGGTTAAGGGGAATCGGGGATAGGGGGCGAAGCCTCCTAACCTCCCCGAATAAATAGCAGATTGTTGC
>JARGOJ010000437.1 GCA_029210225.1 Planctomycetota bacterium | reverse complement strand
GATCAGATCAACGTCATACTTGCAAAATCTCCAGAACTTGATGCTTCGATCACGCTAAGAATTGAAGAAGATGGCGGAGTGCTTTCGGGCCCACAACAAGAACTAACGGTAGGGCGTTATGATTCTCACTTCACTCCGGTCAGAGGGGACCCCGAGATCGAATTAAGTCCGATCAGGGTGGAGTTGTCAAACGATAGCTGTGATGTGCTTGGGACAGCCATCGATAGCATTGAGGCGATGGTCCAGCCATTGTGGGATCCAGCCGCTGATAGGGTCCCCCTACAGCGAATTGACGAAAACCACTGGAGTTTTGATCAGGAAGGTCGAGAGCCTGGTCCCTGGCTTCTCACGGGCTGGCATGGCTCCCATTGCCGAGTTCGCCCGCTTATGATTTTTGTCAAGGGAAGCAGAGAAGAGGACTCCTCGAAGCTTGTAAGAGCTATATTCACAGAAAATTTAGACGAACGAACTCGGAATTTTGAGGAGGTCATTGACGAGCTTGCAAAAAATGCCAGTCACGAAGATTGGCCTCGCATGCTCGCTTTCTTGGAAACCCTTACAGAGCTACCTCCGGGCACCTTCCAAGCGATCACTGCTCTCCAATCTAATACCAGAGCCATGGCCTTGGCGGCCTTCAAATTAGTCCAAGATACTGAAATGGGAAGTTTTCGATTGATCTGGGACAATCTTGAACGAACTCCATTTATGTGGCCCCTTATTCCGCTTGAACACTGGGTGTGTGCTGCGAGAATTCACTTTGAAGATATTCGCAATACAATTGAAGAGGCAAAGGCGGGTGGATTTCTGAAAGGACAAGACATCGATCCGGTCAAAGAGATTAACGATTCTTTCCGGCGCTTTGAGACCTTTACGGCCAAAGTTATGCCAGCAATGACTTTGATTCACTATTGGATATCGAAACACATCGAGATTCTTCCCAAATCCGAAGGTTTTGACAATACGAAGATGATTTTGACAGCTCCTGATGCTCGTAAACAGTTCATCAAGGAGGCAAAGAACGAGCTTCTAAAGGCACGGAGTGAAGAGCTTTGGCCGAATGTTGACCTTCGCGGAATTCGCCGTATTTGCAAACTGGAAAAACCGGGAAGTGTGACCGGACGATTCGGTAGTTTTGAGCATCGATATCAAAAGTCTATCTTCGAGGCTCCCGTTATCGCTGCGAGCATTTGTGCGAACAATGTTCTATTGGCTGCCCGCGAAGTTATGCAGTTTCAGCAATTAAGAGTTTTCGATAGTCATTGGTTCAACGAAGCATTTCTCTGGTTCCTTGCCGACGCAATTGCGCAAAAGGGAGAGTAAGGATGTCCAAGTCCTTCTATAGTCGTTTGAAAAATGAGCTTATTGAGCGGTCCTCACGAGCGACAATCAGCCAACTCAATCCGTCAAGTCATGCTTTACGGAGACATCTCCAACGGGAATTAGCGGAGTTTCCTGGAGTCCAGTCAGGGCTCTTGGCCCCACCCGTTTTCGAAGCTCTTTTCGACTGGACGCCATCGCAATTCAGATTCGATAAGATCCCCTTTCTCAATCCAGCACTTGTTGAGGCCATGCACGCGCCCCTGGTCAATGGCGAGTATTGTTTTCCGAAAGATCGATATCCCTACGAACATCAATACCAGGCTTGGAAAGCGCTGATTGATGAAGAGGCTATCCTGTCGGCTATCGTCAGCACAGGTACAGCTAGCGGCAAGACAGAGTGTTTTTTGGTTCCCATTCTCAATGACCTTGCGAATGAGCTTGATAAGTCTGCGGGGCCTATCGAAGGAGTGAGAGCTCTCTTCTTATATCCGCTCAATGCATTGATCAACAGTCAGCGGGATCGATTACTTGCCTGGACCTCGCCGTTCAAAGGCCGAATGAGATTCTGCCTATACAACGGACTCACTCCGAATTCTGTAAAGAAGAATGAACAAATCAGAATTCCGAGTCAGATCCTCGCTAGAAACGGATACAAGGAAAACAATCAATGGGTTGGGGGCTTAAGATCTTCACCCCCACCTATTCTCGTAACAAATGCGACGATGCTTGAGTTCATGATGGTCCGCTCCGACGATGCGCCAATCATCCAAAAATCTGCAGGGAAGCTCCGCTGGATCGTTCTGGACGAAGCGCATACCTACGTGGGGTCAAATGCCGCTGAAATCTCCCTCCTACTTCGACGTGTGATGGCTGCGTTTCAAGTGGATCCGAAAAATGTGAGGTTCGTGGCGACATCAGCAACTATTGGTGATGCTGGCTCCCTAGATAAACTAAGAAAATATCTGGCAGATTTGGCTGGAGTCTCCCCAAGTCAAGTCGTGGCCGTTACAGGCGAACGTCAGCTTCCCGACTTGGGCGATTTGTGTTCCGAGAAGCAAAGTCTGCCTACATTTGACGAAATGGAGCCCTTGTCTGATAGCGATCTTTACAACAGATTGGGCTCAGTTCCCGAAGTAAGAACTCTCAGAGACTCGCTTCGAAACGAAGCACAATCTGTGGAATTCGTCTCGAAGCTCTTTGGCAAAGACTTGGGCGATTCACTTAAAATCCTTGATTACTGTAGTACTGCCAAGCAAGGGAGCCAGTTCTTGTTGCCTCTTCGAGGTCATTACTTTTTGAAAACTCAAAATGGACTTTGGGCCTGTTGCAACAAAGAATGCGGCGGAAAGAACAACACGGAGCTTTCAGACGGAACTTGGCCATTTGGTCGAATTTATCTTAGTCGTCAGCAAAACTGTGATTCTTGTGGCTCCTGCGTCTTTGAACTCTGTTTCTGCCAACTATGTGGAGGAGAATACCTCTCTGTCATTGATCACGGCGATCGACTGTCCAGCATAATAACGGACTCCGCAGAGCTGGATGACTCGGAAACAGAGGAAGAAGAGGAAGAAGAGGAAGAACCCGATATTCAAGCCTCAGCGAAGCTCATTTGTGGAAATGGGAGTAACAGTCAAAGCCCGATTGAAATGGACAGGGTTACTGGGGAACTCTATCCAAAGGACGAAAGCCGGGTTATTAAGGTCAGGTTGACAAGTTTAAGAGATGATGGTCGAAGAATCTGTTCTGTGTGTGGTCAAGCAGAAAGAAAGAACAGAGGGGAATTCCGTTCATTGCGCTTGGGCGCCCCTTTCTATTTGAGTGCCTCGATTCCTGCTGTTTTGGAACAAACACCCCGCGCTGAAAAAAATGCCAAAGACTTGCCCTCCTTCGGTCGTCGCCTTCTGACCTTTAGCGACAGCCGTCAAGGAACGGCCCGATTTGCGACTCGGATCCAACTCGACGCGGAACGAAACTATGTTCGAAGCTTCATTTACCACGATCTTTGGAGCCAGGTAAAAGCTGTGTCTCCCGGGGCAATCAAGCAACTTGAGGATGAAAAAGCTGGTTACCAAGGATTGTTTGAAACGACTAAAAAACAGCTTTGGAAACAGAAGGTCGCGGAGGTCTCCAAGAAAATCGAACAGTTCTCCTCGTCAGGGGCTTCCAATGTTTCGGTCTCTTGGAAAGATGCTGTTCAGAAACTAGCGCGACAAGCAGCAATTAAATCGATGCGCGTGAGTCTATCGCGACGCTATCCAGGCGTGCGGCTTTCAGAAGACGAGTATGCGGAACTTTGCCTGTTCCGAGAGTTTATCCGGCGACCAAGACGTCAAAATTCCTTAGAAACCCTTGGCCTGGTCGCCGTAGATTACCCAAAAATTAAAGAGATAAACTCGTTGCCCACTCCCTGGAAGCAAATGGGACACGACATTGTAAGTTGGCGGAACTTCCTGAAAATGACTCTAGATTTTTTCGTGAGAAGTTTAAGCGCAACGCTTTTTCCTCGAACAAGACATTGGCTTGGTGTGCCAATTGGAGAGCGACGAATCATAGACCCCGACCAGATCGCCTCTTCGCTCCGATCCGTCCGGTGGCCAGCGATACGGAGAACGCGCAGCCCAAGAATGGCACTTTTGTTAGAGCGAGCACTCGGGTTAAATTTGAATCAGTCGGATGATCGAGCTGCAATCGACCAAATATTGAGAGATGCGTTAGTTCAGTTGCGTTACAACCAGATACTTGAGATGGAGGACGGTAGCTACTATCTGGATCTTCCTAAACAAGTTGCATTTAAGCCTATAACAACAGCGTGGCAGTGTCCGGTCACTCATAGAGTTCTGGACGTAACACTTTTTGGAATTTCGCCATACCAACTCAACGCGTCGGATCTGAGAGATTCTAAATGTAGAGAAATAGAAATCCCCGAACTTCGGTTCCCTTTTGGCCACGATCGAGAGAATAAGCTCCAGCCATCGAATCCGGAAACCATTCGGGAGTGGCTTAACTCTGAGTCCTTCCAGAAATTAAGAGATATAGGAGTTTGGGCCGAGTTTAGCGATCGCATTGCCAGTTTCTATGACTATTTCCAAGCTGCGGAGCACTCGGCTCAGATACCGAGATATCGTTTGGAACAAGCGGAAAGTGACTTTAGAGAACGTAAAATCAACATTCTCAGTTGCTCGACGACAATGGAGATGGGCATTGATATCGGTGGGCTCAGCGCGGTTGCAATGAACAACGCTCCACCGGGACCGGCAAACTTCCTGCAGAGGGCAGGTCGAGCTGGAAGAAGAGGGGAGGGACAGGCTGTGAGCTTGACTCTTTGCCAAGCAGCGCCTCATGGTCAGGAAGTTTTTAAAAATCCATTATGGCCATTCAGAACAAAAATTCATGTGCCTTCGGTTTCTTTGAATAGCCCCATCATTGTCCAACGTCACATTAATGCACTGGCTCTGTCCCATTACCTTCAGCCGTTTACCGAAGATAGTCATCGCCTGAATTGTCAGTGGTTTTTTGACGAGAAGGAAGGTGTAACTCACTCATGCTGTTTAGCGACTTGGCTGAGTGGTTCTGCTATTGAAAACGACACATTCCTTAAGTCACTCGAATCTTTGACCCGTGGCACATCATTGTCGGGCGTATCGTTTCAGCACATCCTCGAACAGTCCGCTTTGATGATCGAGAAGATAGCTGAAGAATGGCTAATTGAGTTCGGATCAATTTTAGCGGAATTGCCCGAGGATGATGACCCCGACAAACAAACTACAGATCCAGTCCATCGAGTTTTGAGATTACAACTTGATAGAATCCGAAAGGAGTATCTGTTGAAAACCCTGGCAAGCGGTGGTTTTCTTCCTGCCCACGGATTTCCTCTTCATGTCGTCCCCTTTGTAAATACGACGGTGAGTCAAATTAAGCTTGAGCGAGAAAAGCGTAAATCCGGGTCTGACCGAATGGACTCAACCTCTCGTTATCGCCAATATCCAGCCCGCACATTACCAGCGGCAATTAGAGAATATGCTCCTGGAAGCGGCGTTGTTATTGACGGTGTCGTTTACGATTCAGCTGGTGTGTCGTTGAATTGGCAAATCCCGCCAGGAGATTTTGAAGTGAGGGAGATTCAGGCAATCAAGGTTGCATGGCGTTGTTCGAATTGTGGCTCTATCGGATCTCAAGCACTGTGGCTTGAAAACTGTTCGGTTTGCGGGCAAGAACTGAAAGCCACCAATCGTCGATCATATCTAAGTCCATCCGGTTTCGCGGTCGATATCAGGAGTGACCCACATAACGACATCTCAAAACAGTCCTATGTGCCTCATGTAGATCCCTGGATTTCAGCAGGTCGAGCTCCATGGAGGCCATTTCCAGAACCAAAAGTCGGCCGCTGTCGTTTTGACTGCGAGGGCCGAATTTTTTCTCACAGCTCTGGCCTCCATCGGAAAGGCTATGCACTCTGCCTACGATGTGGTCGAGCTGCGGCGGAGCAGGGTGATTCCTCAGATGTGGAAATCCCTAAAGATCTGCAGAATCACAAACGGTTGAGAGGAGGGCGACGAGACGAAGGAACCGATCATTGTCCTGGAAATGAGCAAACTTATGCTATTCAGAGAAATTTGACGCTTGGAGGAATGCAACGTACTGGGGTTGTTGAAATTCAGTTAAAAAATCCTGAGTCAGGTGTTTCACCATCTCTTGTGGAATGTTCAACATTGGCCGTTTCCCTTCGACAATCCTTAGCCAATCAACTCGGTATTGAAGTTCGGGAACTGGGTTGGTCTACAAACTCTATAAAGCGGGACGGAGTTATCGAACGTTCAATCGTCCTTTATGACGCTGCAGAAGGTGGAGCTGGCTATGTAGCCCATGTTGGTGAGAGCCTAGGCGAACTCTTAAAATCGGCAAAGGAATTGTTGAACTGTCCAAATGGCTGCGATGCGGCTTGCCACGGCTGCCTGCTTGGATTTGACACTCAGCACGAGATTGACCGGCTTGATCGCCATGCTGCAAGTGAGTTCTTGACTGAATCTGTCCTAAGCTCCTTCGATTTACCAGAAGCCTTGCAAGTGTTTGGAACCAAAACACAAATTGAGTTCCAACCTTTGAACGAAGCTTTGCTCTACGAACTCCGAAAAGTCGGTCTAAAGGAGCTGAGAATATTTGCGGGGACCAACACTTCAGATTGGGACCTGATCTACTGGAGTCTTTGGCCAACATTTATGCGTCTAGCATCAGAAGGTGTCCTTACGACTCTTGTCCTCCCTGAAGTCGCTATCGAGCGCTTACCTTACGATCAGGCAAGACTCTTATCACACAGGCTAGATAGCCTGGGAGTCAGCGTCAAGGTGTCGACTGGAGCGAACAAGTTGAACTCTGGTTCGTGGAAGATTGTTGAGCTTGGAGGAGCAGATCAAGCGGTATCTTGGGGGGTCACTGCACATAAGGCGCTATCTCTATCTGAAGAATGGGGACAAAGTGACGAAGATTTCCACATACTCAAAGTCTTTGACTCTAAGCTACCCGATTTGCAAGGTGTGAGAGATCTCCGAAAAGACGAACTGCTTAAACCTTTGCCAAACACCTTTCAGGAATTGACGATTTTCAACGAACTTAGCGGTTCAATCAAAGGATTTGGAGAGAGGTTCTGGAGCCGGATCAAGACCAAGGTCCCGGGTCTGGATCATCGTTTCGTAGAAGGCCCCGCTCTAGAAACCGTGGAGTATAGAGACCGCTATTTGAAATCCCCGTTGGTTGCCAGACTCTTGTTTGAAGTTCTGGGTAGCATCAAAGGAGGCGAAGGAGGTCTTTCAAAAGCCACGCAGGTTAAAGTTGTAACATTAGAGGCGAACCCCGGAGCAAGTGGGAATCTGTTCTCTAACGACTGGAGTGTTGGAGCGGATCAGGAGTCCATCATTGAGGGACTCCTGAGCCTCGACGCCAGTGCCACCGCCAGGGCTGTACCAATACAATCTGGCATTCAGCACCATCGGAGTATTACTTTGAAGTGGGTTGATGGAAAGAAACTAACCATTCGGTTGGATCATGG
>JARGOJ010000436.1:5100-7366 GCA_029210225.1 Planctomycetota bacterium | reverse complement strand
GCCTTCGCCAACTCGACATCAAGCTCAGGCAATCCACCCAAGCTCAGGACTCCCGAATGATTCGCAAAGCCTCTCGCGACCTCTGGGCTCATTTCTGTAAGACCATAGAGCCTCAATTGAGCCGGAGTGTTAGACAAGGCTTCCGCAACCTCAGGAGCGAGCAACTTTAGTCCATTGAGATAGAGTAGGTGACCTTTGTAACCCGCCAATGCCCTAGCGCTCTCTTTGTCCAACGATTCCAAACCATTCAGCGCTAAATACTTCGCCTTTGCCTCAGCGAGAGCCAGTCCAGTCGATCGACTCAGCGTGCTCAGCCCATTTAGTTCGATTCGCCAGGGAATGTACTTCAGTAATTTGGCAGCCTTAGGGGTCAAGATCAAAAGCGCCGGTAACCTCAACTCTCGCATACCTAGCTCATAGAGAGATTGGGCAATGTCGACTTGGAGAATTTTCAATTGCTTCAACGCGTCAGGCTTGCCGAGTTTCGCCTCGCTCTGGACGAGATTCGCCTTTTTACGCAGGTCCTCATAGATTGTCTTATAGCGACTGTCCAATTGAATGTAAGCTCGGGAAAACGCCAGTATCTCTAGGACTTCGTCGCTCAACCGAGTCGTTTTTTTCAGTTCGACATCACCCGCAAAATGAGCCAGAGCGAGCGCGTCATCCGAGCTTAGAACTTCTAGGCGATTAAAAATCAACTTTTTTGGCGACTGCTCGATGATCCTTGCCATAATCCCAGGACTGGTCGCCGTCATATCACCGTAACTGTCGATCTCATTCGATCGAATCTCTTTCCAAATATCCTCGTTCGACTTGAATTCTTTGACGGCAGGAGGAGTCTGTGTATAGGACGGAAAACTTGGATTCGATTTGGTAAGGTCCTTCTTTCCCCCAGCTTTCGTAGACCAATCACCAAAGAATAGAATCAATGCGGGAATGAGGAACAGTAATCCAATCCCAATTAAGGCGAGAATTTGCTTTCCCGAAGCCGCCCCCTCGAATTCAATCTCAATGAGGTCCTCAACACGAGTGGCCAATTCCGAAGAGCCGACACGCTTTGTTTTATCCCGCGCAGACATCTCCTCTAAGAGAGCAAGCAGCTCGGAGCTCAATCCTAGTTTTCTGAGCACCGGATCTTTCTTGGCGCTAATAGCGGAATCAGCCTTCGAACTGGCGATCGCCACGAGAAAAGTCTGTACGCTCTCGTAATGAAAATCTTCGAGATCCTCGGCATGTTTTCTAGCGATTCGAGCATCTAGACCCGTCAACAAAGTATAGAAGACGAGACCCAGCGCGAAGACATCAGTCACTCGACTGATCCCAACACCGTCCATTTGCTCAGGAGGCATATAGACGTAGGTTCCGCCACGCTTGTATTCAGGAATTTGTGATAGTCCAAAAGAAACACTGAGCGAGAGATCCAAGTCGCTGTTCTTTCGCTCTTTCGACAAGGCCATTCCCAAATCGCTCAGTTTCACCCAAGGCCGCTGTCTGTTTTGGAGCAGAATGTCCTCAATGGCTTCAGGCGTTAAGACACCAATTTCATCCTCTTCGTCTATGAGCTGATCGAGCACAGTCTGCTCAAAGAGAAAGTTCTCTGGTTTGATGTCCTGGTGGACCATTCCTAATTGATGTGCTGCTCTCAACCCTGCGACCATCTGCTCTAGAATGAGCAGAGCGGACAAGGGAGTCAGGAAGTGACCGTCGCAACGCTCAAAGATCTCATGGTTCAAAAATCCGGCGCCATCAACCCCAGGAACATATTCCAAGACAATGGCCGGCGAACCAATATTGGTCTCCCTCTTCAGATCATGAATCCCAACACAGTTGCGGTGAGTCAGGCTCGCTGCGGCTTTGGCCTCATCGAGCATAGCGCTCACATGCTTTTCATTTTTAATCTCTAGCAGAACTTTGATAGCGACCTTGCGATCGGCGACCTCATCAAAGCAAAGAAAGACAGCCCCCATGCCTCCTTGCCCCAGTTTACCCAGGATCGTGTAGCGATCAATTTTCTCTCCAATGTCCAGGCTCGGGCGTTCACCGGAGCCCGAGGACGACTTCAAGAGCGAAGACCCAGGGCTCAGGCTGCTCTGCATAGAATTGAGGAGCTGGCTCTCAGTCGTGGCGAGCCAATGACGTGTTTGGGCACACATTTGGAGCAGGGTGGGATTTGTTGAAAAGTGCGGTGACTGTTCGAGGCTTTGTATGAGGCCTCGGCAGCGTTGGCTTTGACTGGGGTCGAGAGCTTGCCCGCCGACAAGCTTCT
>JARGOJ010000436.1:0-5090 GCA_029210225.1 Planctomycetota bacterium | reverse complement strand
GGCGACCGTGATGCGGATTCGAAGAACTCTGGATGGGTTGACGGGTCCATTTTTCCTTGACTGTGCCTTACTAAACACCGCAAACACAACCATTATTCACAATCTCAGGCCCCACTGCAAACCTTCTCCACCCCGAAATCTTTGGCCTCAATAAACGCTCAATGGGGGGATAGCATCGCTGTATCGAGGCAATCGGCGGTGCTTAAGAAAGAAGCAGTAGACTCGAAGGTAATCCTCCAAATCCTGCGAGATGAACTGGCGATGAACTCCGTACGCTTCCGGAACAACACACTTTTCTCCAGGCTCAGGCCCACGCCCCCACAGCTCATCCAGCTCTGTTGCCAAAGCAATAAGTTCGTCGCGACGGTCCCACCATTCTTTCACGAGTCTTGGCGACCAATGATAATTTCCGTCCTGATAATATCCGTCGTAAGGATCAGCACCCCAAGCATCAAACACGCACAGCTCTTCGTCCAAATCATAGGGTTGCCGGCCAATAAACTCGAAACCCTCGATGTCGAACAGAACGTTGGACGGAGCGAGTTTCTGACCAGTGAAGCAATTATCGGTTTCTGAGGTATAAAAAGGTCCAGGAGTGTTACACCACGTTCGTCTCTGAAAGGCGCCGTTGCAGTCACAATCTCTGGGAACAGGAAATTTGTTAAAGAGATAGTCATAACGTTCCAGATTAAGGATATCGGCCGCGCCGCTGCGAAGCACTGCTTGGTCAATCTGCCTGCGAAGCTCTTCATTGTCGGGCTCGAGTTTCAGTCGACGCCTGAGTTTCTCTAGGGATTGGTCTGTCATAGTCAGTTCGGCTTCTTACGTTCTTCGGGGATCTTTACTGGATTCTTCGGCTTCTCTTTCTCACCGGCTTTCTGATCAGTGTTCTTGTCTTTTGCGTCCGGCTTCTTTCCTGGGTCTTTAGGCTTATTGTCTTCGTCTTTTCGCTCTGTTTCCTCGTCGGGCCAATCTTCGGTCTCCAATCCGATGTCTTTACGAATTTTATGAAAGCGCTTCGGATCTGCGGGTTTGACTAATTCCTCAGCCTCAGCGAGAACGTTCTCTGCTTCCATCGGGCGATTGGAGCGCGCCAAAATCCGCGCCTGCCAAATTTGCTCGTCCAGGCTGAGCGCAGTCTTGCCCAGAGCCTCTTGGAAGAGGCGAAAAAGTAAATTGGACACTTCATACTCCTGACCCTGATAAGCATCTAGAGCGGCGCTTTTCAATTCGACGGCCAGGTTTCGACTCGCTTCCATCTTCTTTGGCCCGCCAATTTTCATGACGAGAATTTTGCCCTGTTTAATCGCCCGGCTACCGCCTGAAACAATGAGAGCAATGTCCTTTGAGAACGCGAAAGATGCGGGCACTTCATAGGGTCGCTTCCAAACGAGCGCCCCGGTTTTTCTGTCCAAGCCCACGACATAGGGCACTTCATTAGGGAAGGAATCCCCGAGGCCATTGATGGCAAAAACAACCGGACCTGCAAAGTGGAAGTGTCGCTCCGCGCCTCTGTCAATCTTTTGAGTCCATAACTCGGTCTTTGTTTTTAAGTCGTAGGCGGCTACTGTCCCTTCTCTTTTCCCCAACATCAAAAGGTCTTTGTCAATCGCTAAGCCTGCATTGAAACCGCTTGGAACCTTGTCTAATTTCTTCCCAAGGCGTCCATCCGCTTTAACAGAATACAATCCTTCGCCGGAGAGTACATGAAGGGGAAATCCATCAATTGGATAATTCCGTCCTTCCAAAGTTTCAATGGCCTGCCCCTTCTTCTCGAAGTCCTTCCCGTAGAGAAAGCGGCCCTTCTTTTGTGACACCATAAATGAGGACCCCAGGTCGCGAAGCGCCCTAAGTTTGCGCCCTTTGAACGCCCAGAACTTTATCTCGTCTCCGGCGGCCATATCCATGAGGCTCAGGCGGTGGCGCGTCTCGCCTCGTTGAGATCTATAGACAAAGCGGGTTTTATCAAAGATAAGCTTTGACCGAGGCGCACGGCTATTCTTCAGCGGATAGAGTCCGACTTTTTTGCCGGTCTTTGTTTCGAGCAGAAGAACCCATAATCCTCGGAAGAATGCGCGATTCCAGCGCCCTGCCTGCTTGCCCTGGGAATCCCGCTCCCAAGCTCCAAGAACTACGGCGAGGAGGGGTTTTCCAGTAAAGGCTCGCTCTGGGTTGCTCGTCATGGCGAGGGCGGCTGGCACTTTGACGAGGCCAAGGGTCTCCACTCCGACCTCTCCGGCGACGAGCTGACCCGCTGGAGGCGCTGGCAGCGCGGTATTCCAAGCGACCTTGCCATTGTCGCGATGATAGCGTGTCAAGAGCGCCACGTCGGGGCGCGCCATGATGACCATGTCGTCTCCAAAGAGCGCGGGAGGATCGAAGGGACCTTCAATTCTCGGGACTGTCTTAATAGGACTCACACCGTGCTCAAAGTTCTTTTCCCAAAAGGAAAGCCCACTGAACGTCTTGACTGAATTCTTCGCGCCGCCACTCTTTTCAAGGGCTGTCAGCGCTGTCTTCAATTGAGAATTTTTGGGATCTATGGAGAGGCCCACTTGATAGACCTCACGAGCTTCTTCCTTCATTCCCAGGCGCTCATAGCTCGCACCCAATCGCAAACGAACGGCGATATCGTTTGACCACATGAGAGAAACCAGCTTCAGTTCGGGCAGGACAACGGAGTCGAGCCCGCGATCTTCAAGCCAGCGCGCCAGTCGATCGTGTGCTTTCGCAACTGGGCGTCCCCGCTCAAGATCACGCCAGAATTCCGACTGATTGACAAAGTTGAGACAACCCGCTTCTTCAAAGGCCTTCTTCAATCCTAGGCGAATTCGTTTGGCGAGAAGTGTTCCTGGGGTGGAATATCGCATTTCAGAGATTAAGCGCCGAAATGCATTGCGCTTTTGCCCGAGGCTCCATTCACTCTCGGCCAAGGTCACATTCAATCCCCGATCGTAGGGATATTTCAATAAGCCCTGGCGGCAGATATCGAGGGCTTCCTTGCCGAAACCAAGGCGTAGAAAGACGCCGCTAAGATCAACAAAGGTCTTTGCCTTTTTGTCCGCTCCTGGGATCTTCAAAACCTTCTTCAGCGCATTTAGTCCTTTCTCTTTTTGCCCGACTGCGACAAGGCACTCACCGTAACGCGTCCAATTACTCGCGCTCAAGGAGTGAGATTTTGTAAGGGCTTCAAGAAGTGGCAGCGCGGACGAGTGATCCTTGTTTTGGATTAACAAATCAATGTATAGGTTTGAAATAGTGAGGTTTGTCGGCTGTGATTGATGAGCTTTTTTGGCGTTGACGAGCGCGTCATCAACCTTGTCCATTCTCCGTTCCAGAATAGCTTGAGCGTAGTTGTTCCAAGTCGCGTCGGAGAGTTTTTTGAGGCTGGTTAAGACCTTGGGGTCGCTTTGGGGAAGCGCCGGATTTGAAACTTTTAAATAAAGCGCAGTGGTCTTTTCTTTGATCTCCAGGTCTGCGTCGTATTGAATCATTTTTGCCAGAAAACTCGCTCCGGCTTTAATATCGACTGTTCTCGCTTTGCTAAATTCGGAGATTAACTTCAGCTTTTCTTTTTTGGTCAAGGTCGTGTAATCGTCAATAAGCGGGCCAATCAGCTTTGACAGAATCTCAGGAACTCTCCAACGAATGGCGTTGTGAATCTCACGGGCTCGAAAGGCTCGTTCTCGGTCTTCATCTTTGAAGTAAAGCGCTAGATGGGGAAGGGCTTCGTCGCCAATCGCAATCAAGCGACGCCGGGCAGATTCTCGGGCCTCCCAATCGGCTAAGCCGAGCTTCTTAATCAGCGAGCGAATCAAGGGCGCTCGGGGAGATTTGAGCGCCTTCTCGCCGACTTTCGCGGGGGTTTTCTTCGTCTCTTCCTGAGACCACAGAATGCTCGTCGAGAGCAGTAAACAGACGGCAGATCCCCATAAGATGCGTAAATTCGGAGTCACGAGACGTTTCCTTCGCCAGATACCAGAAGCATTCCAATGAGAATCATGGGTCTGGGCTCATTCGTCAAGGGTGCATCTGCCCGGCAAGTTCAAGGTATGATGCATCCCTTCATGAAAGGTTGGGGAATGAACAAAGCTCGAATCGGCGTTTTTTGGATACTCTTGCTTGGCTCAACCCTAGGCGTTTGAGTCGCCCAAGAGTCAAAAAAACCCAAACAAGCTCGGGCGCCCCTGCAGTTTTGGTTGAAGGCGCGTCAAATTCTTGTTTCCCATAAAGATGCCGACCAAAGTCGCCATTCCCGGAGCCGCGAGAACGCGCAGAAGAGGGCAAACCGCATTCACTCGCTCTTATCGACCTCGACCGACTCCAAAAAATTCGGTGATCTGGCCAAGAAAGTCTCGGATGCCCTCGACAAAGAATCGGGGGGAGCGCTCCCTCCCTTTAGACTCCAGAATTTAGAAGAATCAGCGGCCAAAGCCTTCTCTGCCCTAAAACCCGGGGCCTTCTCAGCGCCTGTGGAAACGCGATTCGGCTTCCACATTTTTCTTAGGGAAAGCTCGGAAGAATATGGTCTTGAGCAACGCCTCTTCCGATTCAAGGGAGCCGAGCGTTGCCCCGAGAGCGAGTCACAAAGCGAGGCTGAGGCCAAAGCGGCAGCTGAGAAACTGCTAAAGACCCTGAAGAAAGACGATGACTTCAAAGGAGAAATTTTAGGCCTGGTCACTCCCTCGATGCTCGCCAAGGAAGTGGCTGGGGTTCTCGCTAAGCTAAAGCCTGGGCAGCTTCACCGAAGCGTCATAAAAAGCAAATTTGGATTTCACATTGTCCGTCGCATCCCGATTGAACTTGCCAGCGCCTCACACATATTGATCGACCATGAGCTAGGCTTTCAATCAGTCTCGTTAAGAACAAAAGAAGACGCTAAAAAAGTCGCGGAGCAAGTCTTAAAGGAGCTGAAAAAGGATCCAAAGCGTTTTCTAGAGCTTCACGAAAAGCACTCCGCCGACAAACGACCAAGCTTGGGAGTGATCCCTAGGAAGGGTCCCCAGGCCCTCTCAGCAATCCAAGACGCGCTTTTCCAAGTGGCGGAGAGTGAGCTTTGCGAAAGTGTCCTTGAGAGCCGCTATGGATTT
>JARGOJ010000435.1 GCA_029210225.1 Planctomycetota bacterium | reverse complement strand
ACTCTCGACATAGACAACAAGGCTGTGAAACAAGCCGCTCTCTGCGAAGAATGAGAAGAGGATCACATAGGGCAATGATGCGCCCATAATAATGAGAATGAATGCTTGAGAACTGAGCCATTTCCCATAGAAGAAGCGAAAGGGCGTAATGCCCGTGCAAATGATTTGGTCGAAGTAACCACTCCACCTCGGGCTCTCTAGCAATCCTGCCGCCCTCAGCGGCAGCACCAAGGTGAAGAAGATCACGAGGACCAACTGCACCGTCGAGGTCAAACAACTCCCCATTCCGCTCACGCCAATGAGACGGCGAAAGGAAGAGTCGTTCGGCAGGCCGTAAAAAGTAATCAATACACCAATAACAATGCAAATATTGAAAAAGGTCAGCCAAACCCCGACTTTAAAAGGCGAGAGAATGGAACGGGCATCATGCTCCGTGCTGGGATTATCCCACTGCGCAAGGAACTTAGATTTGAAGTCTATTTCTTTCAACCGATCACACCCTTTGTCCGCTTCATGAAGACATCTTCAAGGTCAGGCTCTTCCTCATTCCAACGCTTAATCTCGACCTCATTTTGAATGAGCGCCAAGAGAATGGGATTGGCGTTTGGGAGGGTTGTCCGAAATGAAATTTTCCTGCGTTGCCGATCCAAATGACTGACATCGCGGTTCGACTTAAGGACCGCCAAAGCCTTATCAATGGCTTTCTCGGTCGTCTCTATTTGAATGTCTTTATAGGAGTCTTCCCGAAGTCGATCTTTGAGCTCGTCGAGATCTCCCGAAAGAATACGTTGCCCATGCTCGATGATGACGATGCTGTCGCAGATCTCTTCGAGGTCAGCGAGAATATGGCTTGAGAGTAAGATGGTCTTGCCGATCTTATTCAACTCCTTAAGGATCTCGCGAATCTCCACCCTGGCCCGCGGGTCAAGCCCAGCCGCCGGCTCATCCAAGAGCAAAATCTCGGGGTCGTGAATGAGCGTCTTGGCAATAAGAACTCTCTGCTTAATTCCGGTCGACCCGGCGGCCACAGGCATGTCGGCGCGGTCTGTTAAGTCGGTCAACATGAGCACGTCTTCAATACGAGAGGCTCGCCGGTCCCCAGGGATGCCGTGAGCCGCGCCGAAGTAACTGAGATACTCGGTCACTGTCATGTGAGGCACTTTGCCGAATTCCGCTGGCATAAAGCCAAGCTTCTTGCGAATGGGAGCCGGGAAGAAACGTGCGTCTTTGCCATCAACGTGGACGGTTCCCGTATCAGGCTTCACCAAGGTCGCGATCATTTTGAACAGCGTTGTCTTACCGGCGCCGTTTGGCCCGACAAAACCCACCATGGCGCCTCGTTCGATATCCAAGCTGATATTTCGAACGGCGCGGAGAGTATCGTAGGTTTTGGAAACATTACGAATGCGAATCATAGCCCACCCAGATTGGCCCCAAAGACATGCTTTAGACTCATCGGGAACTCAAAAGTTCCTCCATATTGAGCCGTTCAGGCATCGCCTCGAACGAAGTGAGAACCATGATGGTTCCCAGCACCGGGTCATTCTAACGAAAGAGCGCCAGACAATCAGGCGGCAGAGCGCGCGATACATCTTTCCATGGCAATGCTCGCGCTGATTGGTGATCGAGGCGGGGCTAGCGCCAGATCCATCATATTGATCACGCGGTTTTTTCCCGTTCCCTTGGCCCGATAAAGCGCCTTGTCCGCTTGCCGATAGACATGCTCATGATCGTTATCGGCAACGGTCCAAGCCACGCCCACAGAAACAGTGACAGGCCAGGACTCCAAGATAGGAAGGGACCTTACGGTCTCGCAGAGGCGTTCAGCAACCGCTTGCGCGTCGTCTTTTCCGCAGCGAAGCAAGACCGCGAACTCTTCTCCGCCGACCCGAAAGACTCGATCCCCCGAATTTACCCGGAGGGCTGCAGCGACACCTTTTAGCACTTGATCCCCAACGGAGTGCCCGAGGGAATCATTGATCCTCTTGAAGTTGTCGAGGTCAATGAGCAAGAGGGAATAAGAGCGAAGGCTCTTCCTGCGGCGCTCAAAGTGGTGGCGGTTGTAGACACGGGTCAACGCGTCTTGCGTCAACGGGTCAAACTCCCCGGCGTAGTATTCAACAAAGGAGCGCGCGCCGTTTTTTAGGCCGACATAGATTGCCTTCATAAAGCGCGCGAGTTTCACTGAATCTCCAATGGTGGCACAGGGTTGAGGAAAAGAGGGTCTACAGAACTTATCGGCCGTCCCTCGCCTTCGATTGATATCGTTTTGAAAGATTCCGACAAATCCCATCATCCCAGCGAACCGACACTTGCTGCCTGGGTTAAAATAGGGACTTCTTACATCTTTAATGACGGGCGAAGCTTTTGGCCGTGAACAGCAGCAAAATTTTAGTCGTCGACACAGAAATTGGCGTTCGAGAATATCTCCGCCATGCCCTGGAGCAGCTCGGTCATCGGGTCGAACTCGCGGAGGACGGCGATCAGGCCTTTAAACGCCTGCTCAGAGGCGATATCGACGCGGCCTTTATCGAGATCTTTCTACGAGGCGACAACGGCCTCGAACTTCTGAAGCGTGTCAAGCAGCACGTCCCCCGCACGGAGGTTGTCCTCACAGGTCTGGGCCTCCCCCAAAGCACTACGATGACGCTCATTAAGGAAGGCGCCTTTGCCTTTTTGGCGAAACCCCTTGATACCGATTTGACCTTCGCCACCCTCGACAAAGCCCTTGAGAATCAACGCCTTCGCCTCAAGAACCAAGCCCTCGATAAGCTGCTCCATCTCCAAAGACCGCTGCGCCAACCGCGGATAAACCATACCGATAAGAGTTGGCTTGAACCCCTGACCCTGGCCGCTCCAACGAACCTCCCAGTTCTGCTTTATGGAGAATCGGGCACGGAGAAGAGCGCCTTTGCGTCCTACATTCACAAGAACAGTCCGCGAAGAGAGAAGCTCTTCTTCTTTCTGCCTTGCCGGGGCGCTCCGAGTCGCACTGAGAAGATCCTCTTCGGCAACCCTGAGGATGACGTCACAACCCCGTCTCTCTTGGAGCTGGTGAGTGACGGAACACTCTTCTTTGATGATATTGACGGTCTCTCCCATGGCTCTCAGCGTCAGCTCGCGGCGATCCTGGCGAGCCGGTCATTGCCCATGAGAAACGGCGTCTATCTCCCGGTTCACGCCCGAATAGTGGCATCTATGAATGGGAGCCTTGAACAAGCTCGCGCCGAGCACCGGCTGATTCCTGAGCTGCTCACTCAGTTTGGCCACCTGACTTTTCATATTCCGTCCCTCAGAGAGCGCGCCGCCAGCATCCCCGATTTGGTTCGTCGCGCCCTCAAAAAAAATCGCTGCCAAGTTAGTGACGACGCCTTAGCCCTGCTTCAAAATTATTCTTGGCCCGGCAATATGCGAGAGCTCGCGGCCATTCTTCGTCAGCTTCGGCAAGCTGGGCAGAGTATTATCAGCCCGGGAGATCTTCCCGATTACTTGAGCCCTGGGCAAAATCATTCCGGAGATAGCAACGATGCCACCCTCACTTTAGAGGAAGTTGAACGTCGCCACATAGCGCGAGTTCTTGAGCGGCAAAAGGGAAATAAAGTTCGTACGGCGCGAATACTAGATATCAATGTCAAGACACTCTATAACAAGATTCGCGCTTATAAACTTGATTGTTAATTGAGGATTGCATTAGTGATTGCAAAAGATGTTATGGCCAAATACATCCACGGGTCCAACTCCCTGGATGGGATCACGCTCTCCCTGCCGCAGACCGCTGAATTGCTGGATAGAGAGCCGAACCTATCGGACAGCGAAGAGTTCTTCGCCCCCGATGGCAAAGGTTTCGAAGCAGGGCTCGTGACTGGGCACAAGCACGCGTTACTCTCAACTCTCAAGCTCGCCAAATCAGGGGCCGCTGTCACAGTCGAGACCATCCTTGAGCTCCACAGAGACCTTATGGGCGATTTGCTGCTCTCCGCTGGCGACTACCGAGAATGCAGCCTCCGAATCAAAGGCTTGCTCATTCCTTCGCCTCCAGAGAGCCTAGAAGAGCGAATGAAAGGCTTGGTCAGTCTGATCACCCTCGGCTTGGAGAAGGCTAAAGACAAGAATCAGCTGGCGTGGCGTGTCCACCATGAGTTCTTCACCATTCATCCTTTCATTGAAGGAAATGGTCGCATGGCGCGCTTGCTCTTAAACTTCATCAAATATCGCGCAAAGAACGAGTTGGCTGTTCTCAGCTACGCCGATCGTGATCGCTATGGGAAGGCGATCATCGACTTCCAAAAGCAAAAGATCGAACGCGCTAAAGCCAGACAATAAGTTCCTTTCTCACTCATTTCCAAAACAATCGGAGGAAGCCTCACCATGGCGTTTGTAAAACCGTTTATTAGAAGTAAGAAGAAGCTAAAAATTGGCATCAACGGATTTGGACGCATCGGACGCCTTGTCTTTCGCGTCCTCTACGAACGCCCCGATGAGTTTGAAGTCGTCGCCGTCAACGACCTCACTGACGACCCCACCATCGAATACCTGCTCGAATTCGACACCACCTTCGGTCGCTTCAAAGGCAAAGTCGATCCCGGTGCTCCCACCGGCGAGTTCTTCGTTGATGATCGCCGCATAGCCTTATTCAGCGAACGAGATCCCAAGAAGTTAAAATGGGGTGACTACGGCGTCGATATTGTCCTCGACTCAACCGGCGTCTTTCGCAATTCCGAGTTGCTGCAAGCTCATATTGATGGCGGCGCCAAGCGTGTTGTTCTCTCTGCTCCAGCAAAAGGAACCATCGACGCGACGGTCGTTATGGGCGTCAATCACGAGACCCTCACCGCCAAAGACAAGATCGTCTCCAATGCGTCCTGTACAACGAACTGCTTGGCTCCTGTCGCAAAGATCCTCAATGATACCTTTGGTGGCATTCAAAAGGCTTCATGACCACGGTCCACGCCTACACCAACGACCAGCGCATCCTCGACCTCCCTCACCGCGACCTGCGCCGCGCTCGTGGAGCGAATAACAACATTATTCCTACCACGACAGGCGCCACCGCAGCCGTCGGAAAGGTGATCCCCGACCTCGCAGGAAAGCTCAACGGACTCTCAATGCGCGTCCCCGTGCCCGATGGCTCCATCGTCGACCTCACCGCGGTCTTGGGCAAGAGCGTCTCCGCCAAAGACATCAACGAAGCCTTCCGCGCCGCCGCCGAAGGACCTATGAAGAACCTCCTCTACCTAGAGACCAAGCCCCTCGTCTCCAGCGACATTATCGGCAACTCTCATAGCTGTATCGTCGATGCCCTGTCCACCGCCACTATCCAAGAAGACATGGTCAAGATCTTGGCCTGGTACGACAACGAATGGGGCTACTCAAACCGCGTCGCTGACCTCATGGCCTTGATGGCGAACCTCTCCGACCTCGGAGTCTGATCTCGCAAAGCAATTCATGAGGGTCCTCTGAAAGCGGCCCGACAAATAGAAAGAAGCCTCGCTTGAACACAAGCGAGGCTTCTTTCTATCTGTGAATCCGATGGCTAGGACGCTTCAATCGTCGTCGTCATCGTCGTCTTTTTTGGCCTTCCTCTTCTTTTTAGCCTTCTCCCAATCGGCGAGAACGCCCTTTGGGTCTTCATCGAAGAGGTCCTTACAACCGCTGCAGCAGACGTAGTAAGTCTTGCCACCATAAGTCACGGCCATGGTGCCTTTTCCGCCAGTCACGATACACTCAGGACCAGAGGCGCCTTTGGCGAAACCGCCGCCTTTTCTCGTGTAACCCACTTCACCAAGGCGAGTGTAGATAGACCCGAGCTTGCGCTCGTAGAGGACAATGAGGCGATCCCCACCAGCCACGACACGCATTGTCATTTTCGCAGGACGCCCAGCCTTTGCTTTCTTAGCGACCAGCACCAAACCCTTGCGCTTCTTATCAACCGATCCTGTGTAAATCTCGGTTCCTTTGCCCTTAGCAGGAACGGCGGTCATCACGAAAGTGCCGGCTTTCTTGCCAGGCGCGATCTCGCCGCTCTTGAAGTATTTCCCTTTTGCCGAGGTGAAGGCCAGTGTTGCGCCCTTATCATTAAACTTCCAACTCCAGTTGGCTTCTTCACTCCAAGAACCCTTGGGGGAATTCCGCTTCGGTCGTCCGACACCCTTCCAAGCGCCGATGTACCCTTGAATTTGTTCCAAGGCTTCCTTGTCGGCTCTGATTTTGTTCTTATCCGCGCCGCTAGCCACGACGGGGACAAGCAAGGCTAAAGATAAAATGCCGAAACGAATGAGCTTCATTTGTTAACTCCTTTAAGAGGGGCGAAAAATTTCCCTGTCCCTTTTTAACAAGGAACGCCGGACAGATATTCGAGTTTCGTTCTCAAGTCTGACTAATTTTGATCAGCGAAGCATCAAAAGGACAAAGAATCCCATCCGAAGAATCACCTAGAATGCCCACTCTCCGGCCTATTGTCAAAGTTCAATAGCCAAGAAGCATTTCGGAACTGTCAGCACCAGACCGTAAAATACCGGCCCACGAAAGTAAGCAAAGTCAGTTCGAGGAGAAAGTTTTTATGGCCAAATTATATTTTAGACACGGCACCGTAGGCAGCGCCAAGACTCTCAACCTACTCGCCGTCGCCCATAAATACGATCAGCAGGGCAAAAAGGTCCTCCTCGCAAAACCCGCCTTGGATGACCGTTTTGGCCAGGAGTGGGTCCGATCTCGCGCCGGACTCGAACGTCGCGCCGACCTCCTCCTCGACGAGAACTCAAACTTCGACAGCTTCGATTTTGACGGAGTCTCCTGCATCCTCGTCGACGAGGCTCAATTCCTCAGCGCTTCCATTGTTGATGCGTTCCGCCAGCTCACTCGATCACTCAATATTCCTGTCATCTGCTACGGCCTCAGAACCGACTTCAGAACTCAAGCCTTCGAAGGCTCCCGGCGCCTCCTCGAAATCTCAGACACCATCGAAGAGATCAAAACCACTTGCGCCTACTGCAACCGCAAAGCCATCTTCAACCTGAAGCACTGTAATGGTGTCGCGACTGTCGCCGGTCCCTCCGTCGACCTCGGCGCCGAAGAAAAGTACTATCCTGTCTGCAACGAATGCTACCACCAACAACTTGAGGACGCTGAAACCCATTCGGAGAAAGAGACCCGCGACAAAGCGGCCTAAACGCCCATGCTCAAAGCTCCGCAAAGTCTTTTTGTGGGAAAACCGATAATGTAAGCATGGCTTTGCCCACGTGACGTTTTGCCAGGTCACTTAACCGGGAAAGAAAGCATGCTCATACCACCCATTCGGCAGATTTGCATCCTCACCGACTTTGGCCTTCAAGATATCTATGTCTGTGTCATGAAGGGTGTCATCGACAAGATCGCCCCACAAACAAAGGTCATCGACCTCT
>JARGOJ010000434.1:7126-7404 GCA_029210225.1 Planctomycetota bacterium | reverse complement strand
AAGCCGTCGAATGCGGGGCGGCTTGCCTGGGCATCATTTTGTCCTATTACAAAGTCTTTGTCCCACTCGCGGAGCTACGCGCCGCCGGTGGCGTCTCTCGGGACGGCAGTAAAGCGTCCAATATTGTCAAAGCTGCTCGGACCTATGGCTTGAACGCCAAAGGCTTTCGCAAAGAACTTGATCAAGTCAAAGAGCTCAATGCCCCCTTTGTCGTCTTCTGGAATTTTCGTCACTTTGTCGTCGTTGAGGGATTCAAAGGCGACCAGGTCCTTCTGAAT
>JARGOJ010000434.1:6037-7116 GCA_029210225.1 Planctomycetota bacterium | reverse complement strand
AGAGCTTCACCGGTGTTGTTCTCATCATGGAACCGGGCCCGGACTTTAAACGATATGGACAAGCACGATCTCTCACTAAGGCCCTATGGCAACGGCTTAAGAAATACCCAAGCGCTGTGGCTTTCAGTTTGCTCCTCGCTCTCTGCCTTGTCGTTCCTGGTTTACTGATTCCCATGTTCACCAAGATCTTTGTCGATCAGTATATTCTCGCTCAATTAGAGCAATGGCTGCGTCCTCTCCTCTTTGTCATGTTGCTCACTTTTATTGTTCAATGGCTCTTGGAACTATCCCGAATGAGGGTTCTCCGCCGCCTCGCCACGGGTCTCTCCGCGAGCGAATCGGCGCGATTTGTTTGGCACATCCTTCATTTACCAGTGAGCTTCTACGACCAACGATTCTCTGGGGAAATCACCAATCGCATTGCCCTCAATGATCGGGTCGCCGACCTCATCGCTGGGGACCTCGCCCTGGCCTTTCTCGACCTCTTAATGGTCTCTGTTTACTCTGTCGTACTCTTCTTCTTCGACCCCCTTCTCTGCGCCATTGGCGTTGGACTGTCGGTGCTCACGCTTTTCACCTTGCGCATTGTTTCCCGAACGAGAGTCGATGCCCAGCGACGTATGACTATGGAGGTTGGACGGGCTCAAGGAATTGCTTTGGCTGGATTTCAGAGCATTGAAACTCTTAAAGCCTCAGGGCATGAAGGCAGCTTCTTCGAGCGTTGGGCTGGCCACTACGCGGGGAGCGTGAACGCCCAACTGAAGCTTGGTATGAGCGCGATGCTCCTCTCAGTGCTTCCCACGGCGATGCAGGGCTTGACGAGCGCTATCATTCTTGGAATGGGAGCTCTCCGAGTCATGGACGGAGAGCTGAGCGTTGGCGACCTCATGGCCTTTCAATTGCTCATGACGCAGCTTCAGCTTCCTGTGACTCGCTTCGTCGACCTTGGTTCTCGCCTTCAGGAATTGGAAGCCGATTTGGATCGAATCGACGACGTCTTTCAAGCAGAAACTGATTCTCGCTCCAAATCTGAGCCCGACTATCCCGATTGGGAAGAAGGAAAAATTCGTCTTGGTGGA
>JARGOJ010000434.1:0-6027 GCA_029210225.1 Planctomycetota bacterium | reverse complement strand
CGAGTGGAATTGAAAGATGTCAGCTTTGGTTACAGCAAAGTGGACAGGCCCCTTCTTAAGAATTTCAATCTTGTTGTCGAACCGGGTCAACGGGTTGCCCTCGTTGGGGGGAGCGGTTCAGGAAAGTCAACGGCGGCGAAGCTCATCACCGGTCTCTATGAACCGTGGTCCGGAGAAATTCTCTTTGATGACACTCCCGTTAAGAAAATCCCTCGGCAGGTGCTCGCCAATTCTGTCGCCTCTGTTGCTCAAAGTATTTTTCTATTTGCCGGAACGGTGCGGGATAACCTGACGCTTTGGGATGAGACTGTTCAGGAAGACCGACTCGAAGAGGCCTGCCGAGATGCAGCGATTGATGAGGTTGTACGAAATTTGCCAGGCGGGTTTAATGGCGAGTTAATTGAAGCCGGCAGTAATCTAAGTGGTGGTCAGAGGCAAAGACTAGAGATTGCCCGCGCCCTTATTCCACGACCTTCAGTCCTTATTCTTGATGAAGCAACGAGCGCGCTTGATACGGAAATTGAGCAGGTGATCGATCGGAACCTTCGGCGCCGAGGTTGCTCTACGATCCTTGTTTCTCACCGCCTTAGCACAGTGCGTGATTGTGATGAAATCATCGTTCTGAAGCGGGGTAAGATTGTCCAAAGGGGGACTCACGAAGAACTCTGGAAAAAGCAAAAAGGCGAGTATGCTCAATTGTTAATGAGTGAAGGAGGGGATCTTCCTTCATGAATCAAGAGTCAGAGTCTCTAAAATTGACGGGGCGGGAAGTTCTCGAACTGCATTCAGAGTCAAAATACTATGAAGTTTGCTCTGGGGAATTGGCCATTTTTTTAGCGCCTTCAGAGACCTTCAAGTCTCGACATTACTTGTTCAGTTTGGGCCCTGGCGATTTCGTCGTTCCGCTTTCATTTCCTGAAGACCAGCAGGTTCTCGCAGTACCGTTGGGGAAGGTTGAACTTAAAGCGTCTACTGAAGAGCTTGCCCAAAAGCAGGAGGCCTATCAGTTTTGGATTGGTCAATTAGCCAGACAACTTACGACGGAGTCGCAGCTGGATCAGTGTAGAACTCTGGCTGCGAAAAAACGCTTGAAGTTAAAGAAGGGACAACGGGCCAAATTTGATGTGACTCTTGGATTGTTGAAGATTGACAAGGGAGAGTTGTTGTTTTGTGGAGAAAAGCAGTGCTTATTGAACGCAGAGTCGACCACTGTCCCTCTAGCCTCGGGTGTCTGGGTGGAGGCCGTTGAAGAAACGCGGGTGTCGGTTCTGGACTTCGGCGCTTGGACAAGCGAGCCGACTTTCCAGAGTCAGTTCAAGGCATTTCAGAGCCTCTGTGTGGCAGTTCTTAGGGCCGAGGCGGAGATAGAGCTCGTCGATCAGATTGATCGAGTGGCGGAACGAATTCGGGTGTCCGATCAGGCAGTGACCGACGCGCTACAGGATCTTGCAGATATATTCGATCGACAGGAGCGAGGTATTCACAGCGCCGATGCGGAGTATTTGGTCGCAGCGCTTTGTGTTCGAGAAATGGGTTTCAGCCTTGAAAAACCCAAACTAAATGTGGCGGCGTTGAATCGTCGGGGACGGCTTTGTTCACTTGTTCATAGCGCAAAAATTCGGACGCGAGAAGTCATACTAACCAGTCAATGGTGGACAGAGGATTGTGGTCCATTGATTGCCTTTCGTGAAGAGGGTGGAGGCCCGGTTGCATTGATTCGAAGATCCCCAGCGGCGGGATATTCTCTTTTTGATCCGGTGAACAGATCATGGGGGTTGCTTTCTGAAGAAGTGAATAAGAGCATCAATCCTAAAGCGATCATGCTCTACCAACCACTCCCCGACTCTGTGACGACGCCGAGGTTGCTCCGGAAAGAGTTGCTTAAGCCATTGATTCCTGAGATGGCTCGGGTTGGAATTTTAACCCTGTTGATTACGGCTTTGGGAGCCGTTGCACCGGTTCTGACAGGTTTTCTTGTTGACAACGCAATCCCTAATGGCGATAGGGATTTACTTTTGGAGATGTTCCTAGGATTGCTCTTGGCTACGTTCTCAGCGACGTGCTTCACTTTTATTGCTGGTGTTGTCCAAGTTCGTTCTCAAACCCTTGCGGAGCACACTGTCCAATCAGGTTTGATCGATCGATTACTGCGACTTCGCGTGTCTTTCTTTCGGACGGTATCGACGGGCGACCTTCTTCAACGCGCCACTGTGATCAGTGAAATTCGGCGGCTTCTTTCTGGAGCTGTGACGCGGGCTATGTTGTCGGGAGCCGTTTCAATTCTCAATATCATCATGCTCTTTTTCTATTCTTGGAAGTTAGCCCTTGTCCCAGTTGTGGTCATTCTCGTGGATGCGGTATGGACACTCTCCGTCGCTCTCTCACTTTTTCCCGTCAATCGTGACATTGTGGAGCGAAGAGGAGAGCTTCACGGATTGATGGTGCAGTTAATTGGTGGGGTGTCGAAGCTTCGCGTGGCGGTCAGTGAGAAGCAGGCGTTCGCCCATTGGGGTCGCCTCTACGCAAAGCTCCAAAGCCTGATGTTTCAACAGCGTACCCTCAATGATCGACTTTATCTTTGGAATCGAATTCGGCCCATACTTGCGAGTGGTGCGCTCTTTCTAGGCGCCTCTTATCTTTTTGTGCCGGATCCACTGACGAATGACATAGCGCTCAGCGCAGGTGATTTCCTGGCCTTCTCTTCAGGCTTTGGACTCTTGATCGCGGGAGCCTCAGATTTAACGAATACCTTCACTGATGTGATGGAAGTCTTCAATCTGGGCGAGCGGACGACCACCATTCTTGAGGCTCCGTTGGAGAGTTCCGGGAGCGCCTGTAGGATCGACGACTTTAGCGGGAAGATTGATTTTGCCTCCGTTTCATTTCGCTATTCTGAAAGCTCTCCACTGATTCTAGACAAGCTTAGTTTCTCGGTGGAACCCGGTCAATTTGTGGCCTTTGTGGGGCCTTCTGGGAGCGGGAAATCAACGCTTATCCGTCTGCTTCTTGGCTTTGAGAACGTCGACGCAGGAGCGATTTATTTTGACGATAAAGCTCTGTCTGGACTTGACTTGGATAGCTTGCGGAAGCAATTGGGAGTGGTCATTCAACAGGGGCGTTTGCTCGCCGGGTCTGTCTTTGACAACATCGCTTCGGGGCGACAGATAACTATGGAGCAGGCTTGGGCTGCGGCGAAGACGGCGGGCTTTGAAAAAGACATTAAAGCCATGCCTATGAAAATGCACACTCATGTGAGTGAAGGAGGCTCGAACTTATCGGGGGGGCAGCAGCAGCGTCTGTTAATTGCCAGATCGCTAGCTCTTAAACCCGAGCTGATCATTTTCGACGAAGCCACGAGCGCCCTTGATAATAAGACCCAGAAAACAATTAGTGATAATATCAATGCCATGAAAATGACTCGCGTTGTCGTGGCCCATCGACTGAGCACAATTCGCGAAGCCGACTGCATTTATGTGCTTGACAAAGGCAAAGTCGTGGAAAGTGGATCCTTCGAAGAACTTGTTGAGCAGGGCGGGCTTTTTGCCAAATTGGCGAAGAGACAAATGGCATGAACCAGCGGGTTGCCACTCCAAAGTTCCTACAATTTCAAATGACTGAATGTGGCGTGGCCGCTTTGGGCATTGTCTTGTCCCATTACAATTGTTGTGTCAGCTTGGATGAATTGCGGCAAAGGGCTTCCGTGACTCGGGCTGGCCTTAACGCAAAAGACATTGTCAAAACCGCCCGAGAGTTGGGTTTTACTGCCAAGGTCTTCACCCGAGAGCCCGAAGAACTCCCAGAACTCGATTTTCCTCTCCTCGTTCACGTCAACTTCGGACACTTCGTTGTTGTGGAAGGAATGACAAAGGACCATGTTTATCTAAATGATCCGTCCTGCGGGCCATACAAAGCACTGCGTCGTGATTTTGAAATAGAATTCACCGGGGTCGTCTTTGTTGTTCGCCCCGGTCCCAATGCGGTCCAGAAAAGTAGTCGTAAAGACCCTGTGTCATGGCTGTTGACTCACGCTCAGGGCTACAAAGCCAAGTTCATTCCTATTGCAATTGTCTCTTTATGTCGACAATTCTCGATCCTCGTATTTCTAGCCCTTGTATGTTCAGTGATTCCAATAGGCTCACTTTTCCAATTCCCGGTGCTCGCTATTATCATTGTGCTGTTGTTCTTTATGGAGAGGTCGCTTCGTCGTCGCTTGAGCGAATCTGCGCGTGTGGCGAAGCAAGATCATTTGATAGGCGCGTTCCTAGCGAAGGACTATCCCTTTTACACCTATCGACTACCAGGCGTATTACTACAAACAATGGATAAGCTGGACGACCTCGCCGAATTCATTGAAAATGAACTGTCTACTTTGCTGCTAGTGCTTTGTTCTATTCCTCCTTGGCTTGGCCTATGGTGGATCTACCTTGATATTATTGGAGTGACCCCAATTCTCCTCTTTGTTGGAGCGCTATGGAATCTGTTGGAGTGGGATAAAGTTCGTGAACCCTTTCGAAGCCGCACGAGGCAATATGAATTGTTGTACAAAACGAATGCCCGACTTAGTTTAGCTGGCCTTGAAAGCGATATAATCGGCGCTGGTGCTGCCAGTATGAGTTCGGGTCTGACCGGAAGTTATAGCGAACTCATGTTAACCCAGCGGGCATTAGGTCAGAGCCGACAGAAAGCCGTCATTTATACAGGTGTTGTCGCTCTCTTGTCAGCGTTTGTGTTGGTTGGAGCGGATCTCTATCTATTCAAGAACTCATTTAGCAATACGACTTTGTTTTTAGTCATTGCCAACTTCTTGTTTTTTGGAGACTTGCTACGATTGGCAAAGGGAGGCTTCGAAGCCACTTTTGAGACTCTCGAAAGATTTGATGAACTGACAGAGAAGAGCAGTCTCTCTCGCCCCAAACTAGAGAGCAAACTGAATGAAGAGGACCTGGCGGAGTGGGAAACGAGCATCGCAAAGATTGAAGGAAGCTTGTTAAAAGCTGAATCTGTGAGCTTTGCATTTGGTGCCAAACACGCGCCCATCTTTCAAGATCTCAACCTTACTTTAGACAACGGCGAACAGATTGGCTTGTCCGGGCGTTCAGGCGCGGGAAAGTCGACCCTCGCGGCAATTTTTGCCGGGCTCCTCACGCCCAGTTCGGGAGAGTTGTTTCTGGGGGATTGCTCTCGATTGCTTGTTGGAGAGAGGCAGTGGACGAAGCAAGTTTCTTGGGTTTCTCCGGACCCATTTCTGTTCGAGGGGAGCCTTCGCGATAACTTGTCACTTTGGGATTCTAGTGTGACCAATGAAGACCTGGAGGAAGCGCTGAAGGACGCTCAGCTCTATTCAACGATTATGGAGCGCCCAGGAAAACTTGATTGCAAAGTGGATTATCGCGGACAAAATTTTAGCCGTGGACAACAACAACGCCTTGAGATCGCGAGGGCCCTTCTTAGGAAACCCCGTGTCCTCATTCTTGATGAGGCGCTGGACGCTCTTGAAGAAGATCTCGAACGAGCCATTCGAGAGCGCCTTCGGGAGCAAAAGGTCTCCTTGTTAATCATCAGTCATAGAGAAGAAACATTGAGGGCCTGCGATCGTGTCTACAAATTAGAAAAGGGTGCCCTTGAAGAAGTCTCAGAAGAACGGGAAGAGGAAGCCGAGAAGGAAAAGCGTCCGGTCTCTCCAGCTGAAGATAATTCAATACCGTTTGATCCTTCCAGCACAAGAGCTGCCTTGGAAGAGTTTACCGGCGAAACATTGAATTTTACGGGCCTCGATTCCTGCCCCTCGGTTTTATCGTTGGCGCGAGGAGTTGGTGTGGTGTTGAGGCCTATTGATTTACGGGGGAAGGATTGGTGGCGAGAGATTGATGAACCCATTCTTGCGGTGACGGCGAAGGATCAGAGAACGGTCATTTTATGGCCAGGGAAGTCGGGTCTTGGTCGTCGTGATGAAGGATCGAAGAAATGGCGTTGTCTTTCTTCAGGAGAGGGTGAGGAATTTGAAGATATCGCCTACGTAAGATTGCA
>JARGOJ010000433.1:6930-7412 GCA_029210225.1 Planctomycetota bacterium | reverse complement strand
GTCAACCGAACGGCACGAGCGTTTCCAGGCGAGTCCGACATTCCACAGCAGCTTTTATTCGCCAATTTAATTCCCGTTGAGTTGCCACAAGATGGGTCTCCGACAGTTATCAAGCCAAAGTCGATGACACTTTTGAGCGTCTCTTCCTGAGAGGTCGCATTTCTGTTCTCGAACGGCTTGCGCTTTGTATCGGGCGTGAGACCGTAGTCGGATGCTCAAATCGTCTCCCAGTCGAACATTTCTATGATCCAAATCACCTGGTTCAAGCAATGAGATTTTTAACTCAGACCACTGTGGAAACTGACAGGCATTCAAGTTCGAGACGAGGAAATCACTGATAGGAAGCGGATTCTTTTCTTTCTCAGCCAGTTCTTTGTTATATTTTGTTGGGAGAGATTCACCCTTCACGCTGACGATGTAATCCAGGTTGTGAAGGGTTTCTTCTTCGAGAAAATCAGCCTGTGAATTGCTCCCTAGAATGC
>JARGOJ010000433.1:0-6920 GCA_029210225.1 Planctomycetota bacterium | reverse complement strand
CAGGCGGAGAACCATTGCAATGGATGTCATTTCCAAACTTTACTGTGTTTGCGTGCAATGAGCGCGATGGAGCATGAGGATCAGCAGCGTGACAATGTCTGCAAATAAGGGATACATAGTCGGTCGCGTTTACGACAATCTCTTCTTCATATATTCCCCGTTGATTGCGCTGGCGATAGGATATGTCCTCAGTATCAGTGTCTTTTCTGAAATGACATTTTCGATTTTTGGCCAAAGCCGCAATGGTGTATATCTTTTCACGGAGTTGTTTACTGCTGCACATATCTTCATTGTTTTCTTCCGAAGTCATGGGAATCAAACAGTTTTTCGCAGCCATCCCTATCGATTCACAATCATTCCAATAGTCCTCTTTTCAGCGATGCTGTTCTCTACCTGGGTCTTCCTGATCACAGCGGTGGTCGCAGTCTGGTGGGATGTCTATCATTCTGGGATGCAGACATTTGGGCTTGGCAGGATCTATGATGCACGTGCTGGAAATGATCCATTGGTGGGGCGCCGCCTTGATATGATGCTTAACACCGTTCTCTATTTAGGGCCGGTCCTTGCTGGGGTCTCCTTTTACAGTCATCTTCAGCATTTCGAGATATTCTCTGAGGTGAATTCGGTGTTCTTCACTGAACTCCCTCTCGACCTTGTCATAGGTGGAAAAGACGAGATTATTCGTACCTTTGTTTTCATCATAGGGATTCCATTTATTGTCCTCTATCTCTTTGCTTATCGGCGTTTGAGTTTGAATGGCTACAATGTCTCCTGGCAGAAGGTCACTCTCTTTGCAATCACTGGATTTTGCTCGGTTTTCACGTGGGGCTTTAATAGTTTTGGCCAGGCATTTTTTATTATGAATTTTTTTCATGCCTTGCAGTACTTTGCCATCGTTTGGATGAGCGAAAAGAAAACGATGAGTGAGCTCTTTCGATTGGACGAGGCCGGAAAATACAGGATAAGAACGCTCTTTCTATTCCTCTTGATAGCCTTCTCTTATGGGATGTTTAAAGCGGCCCTTCCCAAAGACGCGCCACGCTACCTGCTCGCTTTCGCCCTTGTCTGTTCTATCATGCACTTCTGGTGGGATGGGTTCATCTGGTCTGTCCGGAAAAAGCAGATCTGAGACTCAATGATTGGGCTCGAAGAATGCTTTGGTCGAGGAGGATCGTTCCATTCAAATTCCCCTTGCTGATAACTGACAATACGCAGCAATTCTCATCGCTCGCAATCTATCTGGTCATGATTAAATCGGGCAAAATCATGTCTCTGGAAGCTGAAATGTTAACAGAGTTCTTGCTGGTTGGGTGAGGCTGTGTAAAATATGGGTGGAGAAGAATAGACATGGGATTTCGCCCAGAAGTCCGACAATTTAAGGCTTATAGAAGGTTCCTGTCAGGAATCCTGCTTTTGTTTTTTCTGATCCCTGAACTCATCCCGGTATTCTCGACCCTTCAGAATATTAAATTCTCCGGCGAGGATAGCGAGCAAACCCATATATCAATTGCGTTAGAAGCCTCGGAGTGTTGTTGCTGTCCTGTAGGGAGCTGCACACCGCTGCGCTGTTGCTGCAATGGAGATGTCACAAAGTCAGAGCTTTCAATTCAGTTTGAGTGCCAGAGAGACCCCGATCCAACGGCCCCCATTCAAATTCCCCTTCTGACAGTTCGTTGGTGGGAACAACAATTGGAAACTCTCCCCGAACCCATACTCTTAGGCCTTTTAGAGCCACTTAGGACGACTCATCGAAGCTCCTTTGCAGTCCTCGACCCACCTCCTCCCCGCCTTGTTTAATTGAATTCTATTCTTACCCGGAAATCTGTTTTCACGGCTTTTTAGCAAGTGCTTGTCAATCTATGTGACGAGCATTGATCTCTCGTGAACCAAGCGTTTGTGAATGTCCAATCATTGCGATTGATGAAGACAACGCTGATCCTACGAGCAAACTGCCGGTTTTCATTCAATTAAATTAGTCAAGGCCAGTCTCTGTGAGTGAGATTGGCACGAGGGAAATCTATGTCTATTCAATTCTATTCAAAGACAGCAATTGCAATTGCACTTCTGTCTCTATCTGCTTGCTCCAATAGCTCTTCTTCCAATGCAGGGACCGCTTTCAGTCCAACGGTTTTTACCGCGGCCCTTAGTGGCACACAAATGTCTCCTCCGGTGACGTCTTCGGCCAAAGGTGAAGGCTCGGTGATTGTCAGTCAGAACCAAGACTCGATCGCGATTGCTCTGAAAAGCACTGGGTTGACCAATGTTGATAAAGTTCATCTTCATCTTGGTTTTTGCGGGGAAGACGGCCCCGTGCTCTTCAATCTTCTGGAGACCCAAAGCTTCGCCGACGACTTTTCTATCACTGTGACTCAGGCCGACTTGAAGCCTTTTGCCAATCTCAGCTTCGCAGAGGCGATCAATGCCATTCGCTCAGGCCAAACTTATCTAAAGGTGCACACCAGTCAAAACCCAGATGGGGAGATTCGCGGGCAACTGGGAGTGCAAACTCTAAATGTGAACTCGATCACCGCAGAACAACTTGTGATCCCCGTCCAAAGCACGGCCTCAGGAATGGGCTTGGTCTCCGTCAATGAGAACCAAAGCGAAATTCAGATCACCGTTCAAACACAGAACTTGACGAACGTTGAGAAGGTCCACATTCACTTGGGCTTCTGTGGCGAAGCGGGCCCGGTCCTCTTTAATCTTCTTGAGAAAGCCCCATTCTCCGATAGCTTCTCTGTCACCGTGACCGAGAGCGATCTAAAGCCCTTTTCTGGTCTGTCTTTCCCAGAAGCCGTCGGGGCCATTCTTGGTGGGCAAAGCTATTTCAAAGTCCACACGACACAAAACCCAACGGGCGAGACTCGCGGCCAAATCGGTACCCAGACACTCGCTTCGACATTGACAGGCGCAGATATCGTTGCAGGACCCGTGAATACAACAGCGACTGGAAATGGACAATTGATCCTAAATGGCACTCAAGACACTCTCCGTTGCATGCTCCAAAGCAGCGGCTTGGTCGACGTGACCGCCGTTCATATTCATCTAGGATTCCCCGGTGAAAGCGGTCCTGTACTCTTCAACCTGCTTGACACCACCACTTTCACGACAGATCTCTCCCTAAGCTTGACCGCTACAGATTTAAAGCCAGCCTCCGGACTCAGCTTCGATGAAGCCGTCAACGCATTGATGACTGGTCGCGCCTATTTCAAGATTCACACTCAGAGTTTCCCAGACGGTGAAATTCGCGGGGCTATCGTCAAACCCTGAGGCGTTGAGAATTAATACTTTCCTTTCGGATCATTGTTGATTCCGAACTAGAGCGGCTCTCGGGCCGCTCTTACCTTTTTTTCACCCGGTTCAGAAGGCCAAATTGGATTGATATGTTCAATTCGTTTAATGCATTCTGTCAGGCAGAAGCTTTAAGCGCCTCAGGTTCAATTCCAATGTGAAATGACTATAAAATGAAAAAAAATTGGCGGTTTTATTCTTATCTTGAGCTTTACTTGAGAGTGTTCTGCTACGGAAACTGAAGGATTCAGAGCTTTCCATGGCACCGTAAAAATTTGCAAAAAGGAGAACGCGGGAAAGTAGAGAAAAGTCGCGCCGGCCTCTCCTCCGTTTTAATCTCAGCTTGAATGACCGTGATAAAATGACTTGGCTTGTTGAGACTAGAGTGCAATCCACTATTGCAGCGATATCATGACCTTTGATCAGACTTGGCAACAGCAACGACGTCGGTCTTTAGCCGACCCAGAAGACCTCGTCAACGCGACGGCGGTTGTGCGGCTAGAAAGTCGCTCAGGCTTCACTAAACTCTCGGCTTGCGCCCTTATTACCAATACATTCTATTCGCGTTGGAACGAACGCTATCTCGACGGAATCATGTTCGAACAAGACGGCTTCTGCGAAACAGACGACGATCTACAAGAGGTCTTCGTGATCTCTGAAAACGAAAAGCAGTTCGCGCACCTACAGCTTACTTGCTTCTACGCTCCTCAACCCATCGGTCTTAACTGGCGAGCGAAACCAGCCTTATCATTGGGGCGAGATTACCCCTACCTACTGACGAAGAACCCAGACCTCAAAATTCAGGTGTTCAGAGACATCTCCTTTGAGCCATCAGAAGATTTCCTATCCACCCATTACAATCAGCCGAAATGGCCCCAAGCACTGGCACAGGACGGTTGGATAGGCGCTGTCCACTTAAAGAAAGAGCGCTTGACTCGAAGACAACACTGGATGCTCATAGTCGTCAGTCAATCAGAGAAGATCCCTGTAAAAGCTGGCCCGCTGTTTCACCATGGCACCCTTATTGGGCATCTCCATTCGCTGAAGCGTTCATGACTGACCCGATGACCATCCGCCCAGCAAGCATGCTGGATGTCCAACGGACTCTTGATATATGATGAATGCGTGGCATGACGCGGGATGGCGGCGGGGTTCCTTACAGCCGCTGACCGACTCTCCAGGGCCACTACGGAATTTTCCGACTTATGAGCGCTAAGGAAATCAGAGAGACCATTGGGGGCCTCGATACGCCCTGCTATGATGTCGCTCTTGCTGGCAGTCCCTTTCAGACTTTTCCAAATCGATAATGGGCATCTATGACAGAGCACAAAGACACCGATTCGATACTCCAGGATTTTCTCAAGCAGCCAAGAATGCAGCGGTATGAGATTGGGGAGGAAGTCAGTCGTGGGGGGCATGGTGTTGTCTATCGAGCTCGAAACATTGAGAAGAATATCAACGTTGCCTTGAAAGTGATGATTCCGGAAAAAGACCCCGTCGAACAGCAACGTTTTCGTGAAGACGCGTTGGTGCTAAGCCAACTTTCTCACCCCAATCTCGTGCAGATCTCCGACTACGGCATTGAGAAAGGCGTGTTTTTTCTTGCTTTCGAGGAAGTGAATGGGAAAACACTCGCGGAGATTGCCCGGTCAGTCTCCGAGAGCGGCCGAAATGCGGCCTATTTCGATGAGGTTAAGTCTTACATCTCTGAGATCGCGAAGGCCGTTCGTATCTGCCACAAGAAAGGAATTCTCCATCAGAGTATTTCTCCCGATTCGATAGTCATTGAATCGGGATCGAATCGTCCAGTGCTTGTCGACTTTACGCTTGTTGGAACACCGTCCATTAAGGCGCCAGATTTGACGACATTTCTTGAGGGATTAAGAAATCAGGGTTTTACCACCGTGATCCCTGCTTATATGAGTCCGGAGCAGGTCGATCCTCAGGGCAAACATGGGAAGCTCGGTGTTCATACCGATATCTGGGCCCTCGGCGCCACGCTTTACTTTGCGCTCACTGGTACAATTCCTCACTCTGACAAAGGGAGTGGATTAGAGTTACTAGAGTCGAGATTGAACTCGGAGCCCACACCAGCCCAGGAGCTTGACAGCTCAATTCCTCAGAACTTATCGAATGTCTGTCAAATGGGGCTTTGCCGCGATTCGTTGCAGCGCCCCAATCTCGAAGTGTTCGTTCGTCGATTGGGTCAGGAGCATCAGGGCGAATTCAAGCGCTTTAAGGCTGAAGGAGAGCGGGTCACACGGTCGAATAAGTGGCTTGTCTGGGTGATTCTTGTCATTGTTGGACTGTCTCTCACCTATTATTTCACTGGTGCTGACAACGAAGCGTCGATTGATGGCCGAGCTTTGTCTGTTTGGACTGTGGAACTGCAATCTGATAATGGAAAACTGTCTGAAGCAGCGGCGACGGCCTTTATTGGCGAGCCAGAGATTTCAATTCCTCATTTAGTTCAATTAGTGAGGGGCAAAGATGCCGATCTAAGCTCTCGTGCGCTGATTGTATTGGGGCGGATGGGGGTTGTGGCAAAGCCGGCCTTGCCTGAGCTTCGTATCTTTCTCAAAGAGAAGGACGGCAATGAATTCTTGAAGCAGAAAATCGAGCGTGCGATGCGGAGCATCATGGGGGAGTTAAAGAAAGACGACTCCGACGACGAAACAGACGACTATGAAGACTCTGCAACTGAAGACGACGAATAATGACTTCAGAGAGTGTTTACTATGCAGTGATTTTTAGCTCTCAGCTCTCTGGTATTGAAGCGAAGGCCTATGCCGAAATGGCGGCGCGTATGGAGACCTTGGCGCGATCCTCTCCTGGCTTTCTTGGAATTGAATCAGCTCGCGAGGACAGCGGCTTTGGGGTGACGGTTTCTTATTGGAAGAGCCTCAGCGATATCAAAGTTTGGAGAGCTCAGCTCGATCATCGAGAGGCACAACGTTTGGGGCAGGAGCGTTGGTATGGGTCATACACTGTGCGAATCGCCCGGGTCGAGGACCACTATTCCTTTAATTCAACGAATTGATGAATTCGCGAATGGGTGCTTGAAGATACTCTGCTAGCTTCTTGTGTCCAGCGGGGTTCAAGTGTCCGTCAAAGAGGAAATACAATTCGGCAGGCTTTGGCTCGTTAACGAAGGCGAGGCTGACGTCGAAGAACGGTGTTTTCTTTTCACTGCAAAGCTTTCGAAGGCTTTTGGCTAGTGGGTTGGCTTCCATTAACTGCGATTTATTCATGCCCCGAAGGAAGACTTGGTAGCAGGGAATATAGACAATGAAAATGGGGCGCTTCGCTTCTTTGCATTCATCAATTAATTGAGTGAGAAACAGGTTGTGTTCTTTGAGGCGCTTTGCCCAAGTTTCATCGAGCTTCTTATGAAACTCAAAGTCGGAGATCCATGAGGGGGGAATGGCAATCTGCTCTTTCCATTTCACAGCGACTTCTTCGCGCCCAAGAATCTTGTGGTTCGGATAAGTCCCGACTTTGACGTAGGCTTGCCTGTGGAGAGTTTTGCCAGCGATTTTGCGCCGAAGGTTACGAAACTTACGCCGAAGAATGAGCTTGTTGAACGCCCTGGCGAACTTCTTTCCTATTCCAAAGGCCCTCGGGTCGAG
>JARGOJ010000432.1 GCA_029210225.1 Planctomycetota bacterium | reverse complement strand
CTGGGTGCAATTCTCTATGAGTCACTGACGGGCACGCCTGTTTTTGCTCAAGAGGCGTCGTTCTATAACTCGATTATTAAAATCATTAAAGACCCCGTTGAAGCTCCAAAATCGCGGAACTCAGACTGCCCCGCAGCGCTGAATCGGATATGCATGAAGGCGCTTCAAAAAGATAAGAATGCACGTTTTCAGAGTGTTGCAGAGTTCAAAGAGGCTCTGGAAGACTGGCTTGAAAACCCCTCCGAATCCAGGGGCGGCGCGTTGAGATACTGGCTTGTCTCCGGCCTTGTCGCTTTGATGGTGCTTGTTGGCTTGACCTATTTCTTGGGCATAAGAGTTGAGGCGAAGCCGCCAACGAAAAAGAAAGCGCCGTCAATAAAAGCGCCCCCTGAGAAAGGGCCACCGAAGAAAGCGCCCCCTGAGAAAGCGCCCTCTAAGGGGCGAGCCCCGTCAGCTTTTCAAGGTCATATTTTCACAGAGTACCCTTGGGTTTCTCCTGTGTTCTTCGATGCGAATGGGGACGGATGCGATGACATTATCACCGTCATTAAGGAAAAAAAGACTGGCCCTGCTCACGGATTGATCACGGCTTTTGACGGCCACACTGGAGAGAGGCTTTGGCAGGATTCTCGTCTGGTGAGCAGCTGGGCTGGGCCCTGTCTCTTCAAGGATGGCACGAGTTGGCGCATTGCGGCAGCCGGCATTCATGAGCGAAATTTGAGAATGTTCGTGTTCGAGGCGAAGACTGGGAAAGAGCTTGCTGAACGGATAATTTCTGTTCCACCAGGGCCTTTGAACGGGAAAGAACCAGGTTGGCCACTCGCCGTCGAGACCTGGGAAATGGGCCCCCAAAGAGATCGACTCTTTGTTTGTTATAGGGCAGGGACGAAAGAGACCTCAGAGCCCGCGACAGTTTATTTTTGGAATCAAACGAAGGGGCAAACTCTGGCCATGACGGCAAGCGAGTTTGACACTAAGAGCCGGGTTCTTACCAAGACTGGGCGTGAAATTTTTCCTTGGTGGTCAGAAGCTCTTCAAAGACATATCGGTTTCTTATGGGTCTGCAATGGAGCGCTGATAGGGGTTCAACTGGACGACATCGTGCCGAAGGAATCTGTACGTCTGGTGTGGTCGAATCCTCCTCTGACAAGAGTGCAGAAGGGGCAAGTGAGGCGAGCTCTAACTCGCGCCTATTTATTGCCAGTCCCAGGAGATCGATCTCGTCTGCTGGTTGTATGGTATTCGCATAAAAGTGCGCCGACTGTGATTCAGCTTGTGACGACGGCTGGCGATGTCCTTTGGACTCAGCCATTCAGTAAGGCCTATCCTACTGGTGAAAATCCCCGTTGGTTAAAATTGAATGATCGAGGAGACTTCTGCCTCGGATTGTTTGAGCGGGCAAGAGAAAGGGCGGGAGGGCCGAGTCAATTGCGCCTGATCGATCCGAAGACTGGTGAGATAGAGCGAACCCTTGATTTCGAAGATCGCTTGAGCACGATGACGACCTGGATCGGAGGAGGGCGGAGTTTTGTAGGGTTGTCTAGTAAGACTAAAGCTCTGCGTTTGCTTCGCTTGGACAATTTTGAGGATCTGTTGGTTGTAGATAAGAAGCCGGGAGATGCTCTTTCAAATCTCGTCGTTCATGATTTGGATAGAGATGGCCGCCCCGAGTTGATCTTGTCCCGCCCGAGCTTGGTTAAGGGACTGCGCAACTCTATTGAAATTCTGACTCCTAAACTCCCCTAATCACTTTTCGAGGGCTCAATGCAGGACGCCGAACCGTGGCAATCCATTGTCTCCATTGCCTTGCTTCATCCCAGCCGTTCGGCTGTATTGATACAACAGGCTGCTGAGGACTATGCCCTGCCAAGCGTCGTCCGATCTTCAAAGAATTGGCTGAAGATTGAAGGGGATCTCGTTCGTGAGATCTCCGAATCACTTGAAACAAAAATCGCGCCTCTCTACTTACTTGACTATCACTGCGACCCTGAGAAGCGCCTGGAGACCCTCCTGGTCGTTTGCGAGGCCTTGGAACCACTATCGGCCGAGTTGGAAGCTAAATGCGCCTGGTGGGACTCTGACAGCTTAGAGTTGACCTACCTGACAAATGAATCTTATAGAGAACCCTTGCAGCGAGCACTACAAGACTTGGAGGCTGGTCGAAAGCCGAAGAATCGCCCGGACTGGGGCCAGCGAGCTTGGCGCAGGGAGGCGGACGCATGGATTCAGTCGTGCTTTGAAGACCGTACGAATAGAATTCAGTCGATTGAGACCCTGAGCGTTTGGAATGTCTCCTGCCTGCTAAAGATTTTCGATGGCGAACGAGACTATTACTTTAAGGCGTCCCCTGACTTTCCATGCTTTATCGAAGAGGGACAGGTCATGAAAGGTCTCTCTCAATTGGCTCCGCACATTGTTCCAGAGCCTTTGTTTGTGCATCAATCAATGAATTGGATGATCCTCGAAGACCTGGGTGAGCCCCTTCAATCGACCGACCCAGGGGCCGTCGCGGCGATCATTGAAACAATGGGGGCGCTGCAAGTTAACGCGCTAGAACAGCGCACGACATTAAGAGCATTGAATCTGCCGATAACAACTTTGCGAGATCTACTGATTGAGGTCAAAGAAGTCTTCGCCTGCCAAGAAGCAAAAGCTGGACTGTCTAAGATAGAGCATGAGACGCTTTGCGAGGCATGGCCAGCCATTGAGGGAATGGTAAGAAAGCTGGACGGCTATTGTCTGCCATTGACAATCAACCATGGTGATTTGCACGGAGGGAACGTCATTGAACGGAATGGAGATCTTGTCATTTTTGATTGGACCTGGGCCTCAGTCAGCCATCCCTTCTTTGACCTAGTGCTCCTGTACCTGCGCAATAGAGAAAGCTGGGCTCAGCTTGCTCCTGCCTATTTTCAGCAATGGAGCGACTATGAACCCGTAGAGCAGTGCATCGAAGCGTGGAAACTTGCTTATCCATTGGGACTCTTGCGAATGGCATCCCGCTACCGAGGTTTCGTGGCGAGCTTGGAGACTCCGACATTAAATGGCTTCCCCAAGCCAGTGGCCCACTTCCTGCGCCATTTCTTAGCAGCGCTGGAGCCGGAAAAGCCTTAGCCCGTTAGGTCGACAGAGGTCGTGGTGCGGTCGAGCTTATCCCCGTCCATAATCACATGCTTAAAGATATAGACAGTGAATGGCACCGCCACGACCAAGCCCCAAACTCCCACGGTGTGCTCGGCGACAACTAAGACGACAAGCACAACAAGGGGATGCAGCTTAAGGTGCGCCGAGTAGATCTGGGGATTAAGGATGTACGCTTCAATAGCGTGAACCACCATGACCATGACGACGACAGCCAAGGCCGATCCCAGTCCATTAGTATAGAAGGCGACCAGCGCCATGGGCAGGGTTGAAATGAAGACTCCGGCGACAGGGATAAAGGAGCAGATAAAGACAACGATACTCAGGAAGCCAACTCCTTTATCAACGCCAATGATAAGCAATCCGACGGCGGTGAACGCAGTGTTGACCAGGGCTATAATCGTTTGCGCCTGAAAGGCTTTCCCGAGCAATTCACCAAAGTTGACAACGCTTGGAGCGACCTCGGAATAAGCTTCTCCTAGTCGTGATAGATGAAGGCTTCGCAGACCCTTTTTAATTCCTGGTAGGTCCCAGATAATCATGAATGAGAAGATCAGACTGATAAGGACCTGGAGCACTGATTTCGTAATGGACCCGACGAACTTGGTAATCATCTTAATCGCGAGCTTTGTGTAGTCTTTGAGAAGGTGCTGGAGAGCATCACCAAAGCGTTGCGCTTCTTCCTTGTCGAACTCATCCTTCTTCTCACCATCTTTGCCCGCGATGGCTTTATCCTTGTCCTTCTCAGGATTGGATTGAACAATTTTCTTGTCGGGAGCTTTCTTGTCCTTTGAGGACTTTTCGGGCTCTTTCTTTGGGTCTTTGACAGGCGGTGTTACTTCGTTGTGAGCATCACCATGCGGTTTCGAGCCGTCTTTACCGTTTTTGGGAGCGCTCTCATTCAATTGATGAGATTCAATGACGGCATCCTTAACCCTGACGAATATCTTCGGCGGCAGGCTCTTATAGAGTTCTTTATAGACAAACTCGTAGGGGTCGTCGTTTTGGATCTTCTCGACCGCGACTTTGCCTTCGTCAATCGCGAGGGTCACTATCCAAAAGCCGAATCCGGTCATCATCGAAATGATCGTGAGGAAATAGGCGACGACGAGTAACTTGCGGTTTTTGAAGTTCTTCTCAAATCGCGAAATGATCGAATTACCAATGTAGCTGATAACAAAGGTGCCAATGAGCACCCCAAAGAAATCCCGCAGTAGGTAAATCAATCCGAGGAAAGAGGCCCAGATGACAACTTTCCTAAGGGGAATCCTATTGAGGAAATTCAGCGCACTCGGGGCTTCTTTGCCCTTGTTTGCGCCCGGTTTACCAAAAATGGAGGTAATTACACCCGTGGGTTCGTGTTGATCCACAATTGCCTCATACGCCGTCTGAGCGGAAGAATCCGAGAATTAAGACGAGACCATAAACAACACTCAAGGCTAAGAAAGCGAGCCCAAGCGTTGTTTTGGCATAGATATCAAAACCAAAGAGAGTCAGTTTTTGTTCCACGTCCCACAGTAAACCTGTGGAGCCCAGAACCAAAGAGGCCACAATGATACTCAAGAAGAGCCGATTCTGAGAACGGTTGTGAGACCGTACTAAGGAAGAAAACTCGGTCATACTAAGGTTTAGCACCAAGTCGCCTTCTCGAAGTTTCCTCATGGTCATGCGTGCATCTTTGGGAAATGATTGAAGTAGGTCGTAGGCGCTCTGAGCAATGCGCTTGGGCTCTCGGAGCAGTCGCCGAGGGTCGGCCAGTCGAGTGAGGTAAATCTCCAGAATCTTCGGCCGAATTGTCTCTAGCGGCTCAAGCTCAGGGTAGATTTCTCGGGCCACTCCGTCAATTGTTGCGAGCGCTTTTCCAACCAATAGCAAGTCGCTGGGGACAACGATTTCATGCCGGGAAATGACATCGAATATGTCGAAGATCAATTCGCCAATGTCAATCTTACTCAACTCAACGGTGCCGTACCGTTCGAGCAAGTCGAGCAGGTCCATTTTTAGGCCGCGCTCGTTGACGCTCTCGTCAATGAGATCAAGCTTCTGAAAGAGGCGAATCACCGCGTCGGCGTCCCGAGTGAGGATCGCGACAAGGAAGGAGAGGATCTCATCGATGCGTTCGTCGTCGAGGTTCCCCATCATTCCATAGTCGATAAAGCAGAACTTATTGCCCTCGACAATGAAGATGTTTCCAGGGTGTGGATCGGCGTGGAAGAAGCCGTGAACAAAGGTCTGCTGGAGGATGCAGTGGATGCCGCTCTCGGCAATCTGCTCACGTTCGGCGAGGGACTTATTTGTCACGCTTGGTGAAGTGGCTTTCTCGCCGGAGATGAACTCTTCGCAGAGGACCTTTGACGTCGTCCATTGGTCGTAAACCTTAGGAACGTATACGCGATCGTCCTTGGCGAAGTTCTTGGCGAAGCGATGCATATGCATGGCCTCACGGCGGAAGTCAATCTCGCGAAGAATGGAGCGCTCAAATTGGTGGACCAGGCCAACAGGATCGTATCGGCGGGACTCGGGGATGTTCTCGACAATGACCTCGGCGAGCCATTCGATAATTGAGAGGTCTGTTTCAATCTGGCTCTCAAGGCCCGGTCTTTGGACCTTAAGGACCACTTCCTCGCCGCTCTTGAGCTGAGCGCGGTGAACTTGGCCGATGGATGCCGCGGCCAGAGGTTCCTTGGAGAACTGCGCAAAAATCTCTTCTGGAGGGTGGCCAAGCTCTTCATGGAGCAGCGCGTGGACTTTGTCGGGAGCCACTGGCTTCACATTATCCTGCAGCCTCTCAAGCTCCTTTATCATGCTCATAGGAATGAGGTCAGGGCGAGTGGCGAGGATTTGGCCGAGCTTAATAAAGGTGGCCCCGAGGTCTTCAATGGCTTCACGAAGGCGGACTTCGGTTTTCTTCTCGGGAGCTTTGCGACGGAGCTTGAACGTGACCGTGTGGAGGAATGTTTGAAGCCCCAAACGCTCCAAAATATCCCCAAAGCCATGCTTGACGATGACCTGGGCGATCTCTTGAAATCGGATGATATTGCGAGCAGCTTGCGGAATCCGCGTCAGACCCATCATAGAGAGCACTCCTCTCGAGACACTTCGAGAAGTTGCCAAGCATACCTCGGCTTCGTCGTCATTGAAATGGGACCCCCCATGGTTAAGACGACTTTTCCTTGTCTGAGAGCATTTCCTTGGCTTTTTTAAGGCCTTCAAGCGCCTTTTTTGAATTCGATTTGAGTTGAAGGGCTCGTTCAAAGGCCGGAGCGGCTTTGCTGGGGCGGTTAAGTTTTAACGCCGCTTGTCCGAAAGCCAAGTGGAACTGCGAGACGTCAGGGTAAGCCTCGACCCCCTGAACGTAAATCTCAATCAGCCAAGGCCACTTTTCTGAGGCCACCGCCAACTTCATGAGGTCTAGGCGAGCGCGGATGTCTGGTGGTATTGGGCTCTTCTTTGTGTCTTGGCTGACTTCACTCGGCTTAACTGCGTCCTCAAAGGGAAGGCCTTCCTCACTGACAGGGAGGCGCTCGCTCGAAGAGCCTGCCAGGGCGTCTTCACATCGTTTGATGAGATCGCACAGCTCTTTCGCATCGCTCTCCTGGCCGCTCCATTCAACGATCTCTTTGGCGACTGCCTTGGCATCTTCGAGCTGCTCTAGGTGGCAAAAAATGGCGCCGAGCTTACTTCTTAAGACCATACGATCGGGGGCGAGGTGAATGGCTTTCTCAAAAGCGACAGCGGCCGCAGGATAGTCTTTAGCGGGCCCCGCGAGATACTCAGCGAAGCGGACAGCGGCTAGGACCGAGCTTGGGTTGAGCAAGGCGGCGCGGCGTAGGGTGCGACGGGCTTCTTTCTTCTTATGAAGTTTGAGCAAGCAGGTCGCGAGGTGAATCTGGGCCGGAACGTGGCTTGTATCTAAGGCCACGGCCACGGCGAAGGACGAGCGCGCTTTTTCATAGTCCTCTTTGCTCGCATACGCGAGGCCGGTGAAGAATGGGATGGCTGGGACCGTGGGCATCGCGGTCTCAAGCTGGGGTGAGAGTCGGAGGATCTCTTCTTTCTTATCGTTCTTCCATAAGAGCAAGAGCAGCTCGGGGATGAGCTCCTGGCCTCGGGCATCCGCCGTGAGTTCAGGAATGGCTTTGGAGAGGTCGCCGTTGATAGCCAGGGTGAGAATTTGATGAGTGTCTTTGCTGTCGCGCCCGAACTCTCTATTCGCCTGGACCGCCTGGAGCGCGAGCTCTCCAGGAGTAATGCTTCGTAAGGCAGGATTG
>JARGOJ010000431.1:5635-7421 GCA_029210225.1 Planctomycetota bacterium | reverse complement strand
GCAGTAAGGAGCCAAGACCCCAAACGTCGGCGCGGGCTCCGACGGAGCGGTTATTCGAGATCTCCGGCGCGAGGTATTTCAGCTCTTTATCACGGTTCATAAGACGGGGGCAAGCGATATCGGCGAGGTGCTTGGCGGAGTCGGGAGCGTTGGAGTCAATTAAAGCTTGCTCCCAATCAGTAATCATGACCTGCCCATGCTCCCCGAGATAGATACGTCCTGGGCTCAATTGAGTGTGAATGATGCCTTGCTCGTGGGCATGAACAATCCCACCAACCATTGAGAGGAAGGCCCGGAGCACCTGGGGTATCTTTTCAAACTCGTGAGCCTGATCGTCAAGACCTTTCTTAAGCCGGTGTCCGACAACGCAATCCTGGGTGTAGAAGGGCATATCTTTGTTGTGACCGATGTCATGCACTTTAGGAATGGCCGCGTGATCAAGATGTGCGAGCACCTGCGCCGCTCGGTAGAAGGTCGCGAGGGCGTCTTCAGCCAAGCTTTGGCCGCCGTAACACATGACCACTTCGCGACCAATGCGTCGGTCTTTTGCCAGCACTTTCCCATCACTCAAAGTCCGGCTCACTTCATAACGCTCTCCCTCAAAAATCTCCTCCGCCAGAGATGCCTCAATCATCGATGGCCCTGACGCGCCATAGGAAGAATAACTAGAGGGTTGAGAGCTATCGTGAGACGATCCTCCCCCCACCGCAGGCAAGTGAGCCTGGGACATGTGTATGCCCGGGAGAGGCTGCACCGGAGTCACCGGGTAGGCTGGCTGGACACCGGAGAGACCGAGCGGACGCTGATGAACGGAGTCTCCTGGGTTGGCCACCCCCGAATAGGCCACAGAGGCGCCGGGCTGGCTCATTCCTTGAGCTGTATGTCCTTGTGTATGTCCTGGAGATGAATACCCTGGAGATGAATGTCCTGGAGGAGGGTATTGGGGGACTCCCGTCGACTCTCTTACGAACTGGGAAGCATGGGGACGAATGAATTGACCGGTGGAAGGCTGATTCTGCGCAGGTTGGGGAATCATGACGTCGGCGACTGGGCCTCCATGGGGGGGCGCTTGGCCGGGGAAGCTGCCATGAGAAAAGCCGGGATGGCTTTGAGGCGTCGGTGTTGGAGGGTTCACATAGGCTTGAGGAGCCACAGGGGTTTGTTGCCCATGGAAGTGGGACGGACCGGCGAAGTTTTGGGGTCCTGCTAAGTTTGCCTGGATGGTGTCTAGCAAGCCGGAGTTATCAAGCTGATTAGGGCCCAGCTGTTGGAGGAGGTATTGAGCTTGTTCGAGGCTTATGATGTTTCGAGCGAGGGCGACGTCTGTGAATAGACTTCCTCGTTGCTCAGCTTCGTTGAAACAGAGCTCCGCGTTGTTTTGCGGGATGCCAAAGCTCACCGCGAGGCGCGCGAGAGCTATATTCTGAGCATTGCGCGACGCTGGCCCATTCATAGTCAAATTCCCACTCGCCGGCTAAACATATCGCAGACTTGATTGTAACTCAACGTTCGACACTATTCTTTAAATCTCCGCATTTCCTCAGCCAAACAAAACTGGTCATCCCCGAGGACGAGTAGCCCTTCGTGAAGCGGCTGATCCAAAGCAAAGAGAGTCGCCTCATGAGCCCTGCGAAAGGCCTCCATGCGAGCGTCAAGGCGATTCGGACCCAGCCTTGGGAGCTTGAAAATAGCCAAGCTCGCCATGTTTGAGCGACTCGGGATCGCCTTGAGGAGGTCTCGTCTCTGCTTGTTTAGCGGAACACCATGGTCCACTAAGTGATGATAA
>JARGOJ010000431.1:0-5625 GCA_029210225.1 Planctomycetota bacterium | reverse complement strand
CTCGGTCGCCTGGGGGAAGCCCCTGAATGCCAGGGCGATCTCTCAGGCCTCCATCAAGGGCTGGACGAGCACCTATCCAAACAGGATGAAAGAGTAATGGAACCGCGCAAGAGGCTCGAATAGCCGAGATCAAGTCGCCAGAATTTATGACCCGCGTTGATGCCGTCAGAACATCAAATATAGAGAGGGCAACCGGAACCCGGCATTCTTCAAAGCGATGAATCGGGAGCATATCTTGGAGCTTGGCCGCGAATTTACGACCTCTCAGCAAGCCAAAGCCCGGCCATGGATCCCAAAACTCGTCCTTACTGAGAGTCGACAGCGGCTCCGCGATCTCATCGGCGCTTAAGCCCGCCGCCCAACAGGAGACAATCAGGGCCCCGGCGCTGGAACCGGAGACCGCCTTGGGAGTTAAACCTTGTTCCTCAAGAGCTTTTAAAGTGCCGCAATGGGCGAAGAAACCGAAGAAGCCCGAAGACATGGTCAAAGTAAATGGTTCCGCCTCAAGCCAAGCTCGAAGTGTGGACGCTGCGCCATCAAGCAAACTCGTCCTCCCCCAAAGCACGCCGCTCCGCTAAGGCCTGTTTTTTCTTCTTCTCCTTCTTCTTTTTGATTTTCTCCGCCTTCTTCTCCCGAGCCGTCTTTGGCGCCGTCTCCGCGCTCTTCTTACTCAGCTCCTTCAGGCCTCGCTTCGTTCGCCGGGGTGATTGGCGATATCGAAGATAGGAGTGGCTCAAGACCATTTTTTCTCCTCCGAGCAGCTCCAAGGCAAGCGTAGCTGGAAGGCCCTTTTCCATGTATTCCCGGGCGACCAGCTGGCGCTCTTTGGTCTTCACTCTTAACTGGGAGAGCTTCAGTGTTTTTGAATCGGGAGCAATGCTAGTAAAGCCAGCGCTCTCAACCACAACACCCCAGCGCTCAAGGCGGGGTTGCACATGCTCGGCGAGCAGGCGGTCGAGATCCTCGTGCTTTTGCAGGTTTTCTCGACTGCACTGACCAATCAGCTCGAAGACCGCCAGAGTTAGAGCGGTCTCACAGCCGCCGCGCAATCGGTCAATCTCAACGAGCGCTTTGATCGGGTCGACCACGCGATAGACGAGGTTGGCATCAACCTCATAGACCAGGCCATCCAAGCTGCTGACTTTTTGCTTGGCCACATCAAGGGTGATGGTGCGTGTCCGAACTTTGCGAACTTGCCAAAACCAGGGGATCAGCGGATGGACTCCGGGCTCAAGGGTCCGCTTCACTTTGCCAAACTTAAAGAGGACGCCCGTCCAGCCGGTTTCGATTTTGGCGGCGAGTAAGCGTCCGATGGCGAAGAGCATGAGCATCGTCTCGAACTCATGCTCACGAACCCACGCCCAGACAAACTTCCAGATAGTCCCAAGCCAAGATTCTTTGGCGGCGACCGGCTTCCCAGGAGGTGTGGCGAAGGCCGCTTCAGAAAAGGCCACGCCTAAAAAAAGAAGAATGAGGATGAAGGCCAGGCCCATCCTCATTCTCCATTTGTTTCTTACGCGATCATTGGCGTCGGACATCGTCACTGAGAAAGCTCTCCTAGCGGCGATGGAATTTTCTGTTTGGCTTCTGACCTTCGTCATAAGCCGCGACAATCACGCGGACCAGTTTGTGGCGGACAATATCCTTGCCCGACATAGTGTGGAACGCGATGCCCTTTGTGTTCGAGAGCAATTGCTTGGCGTGGATCAAACCCGAGGGCGTGTCTTTCGGCAAGTCAATCTGAGTGGTATCCCCGGTCACAATGATCTTCGAGTCCTCTCCCATACGAGTCAGGAACATCTTCATTTGGGAGCGGGTCGTGTTCTGACCTTCATCAAGAATGATAAAGGACCGACGCAAGGTGCGGCCGCGCATGTAAGCCAGGGGCGCAATCTCAATGACTTCTCTCTCTTGGTAGCGCTTCACCGTATCGTAGTCAAGCACAGAGTAGAGGGCGTCGTAGAGCGGCCTGAGAAAGGGGTTAATCTTTGCCTGCAAGTCCCCGGGCAAGAAGCCCAGGTGCTCCCCCGCTTCGACGGCGGGACGACAAAGGACGATTTTTTCAACGTGCCCGTCTTTCAAGGCGCGCACAGCGGCCGCCACGGCAAGGAAGGTCTTTCCCGTTCCAGCGGGGCCTATGCAAAATGTAAGGTCATGCTTTTCAACTTTCTCAACGTATTTCTGTTGTCCTTCAGAGCGAACCTTGACGCCCAAGCGACCGACAAGACCAGCGATTTTATGAGGCGCGGTGGCCTCGGGCCTGGGGAGTAATTCTGCAATCCTCTCCGGGCCAATCCCTCGTCCTGCGCGGATGTCATCAAGGAGCGTCTTAAGAAGAGTCGCTGCTTTGTCTGCGGAGTCGGTTTCTCCGTCAATACGAAGACTCCCGTTCCGCGTGTAAATGCCAACACCCAAGCGTTCGCGAATGAGCGATAGATGGCAATCATTCTGCCCGCAAAGGTCTCTGGCTTCATCCAATGTCTGGAGTTCAATGCTTATTGAAGCCGACACAGTACCTCCTCAATTCGACTCAACAAATGGAATTCATGCTGATGGATCGCGCGACCCATCAAGGCATATTGGGTTTTGTTGTTAAGTCTTAGATAAAGGGCCGAAACGGATTTCCCCGCCTTCATCGCCCTGGTCTCCTCAAGGGACCAAAACAACGGCCGCTCGTGTCAATAGAGACCGAGACAGCTTGCGAGAATTTCTTCTCAGCGATTCGTTTTCGACATTTAGAAATGAACACGGAGGCTTTCGATTCCTTTGAGGCCATAATAAACAACAGGCGCAGCGGTGAGGATGGAATCGATAACGTCAAGGATACCTCCGAATGTTGGGAGTAGATTTGCTGAATCTTTAATCGCCGCGCTCCTCTTAATGAGCGACTCAACGAGATCTCCAGCAACCACAACGAGACCTACAACGATAGCAAACGGAAGCATGTAGCGCCAGGGAAGGAGAAGCCCCAGTGGCGTCCAGGCGCAGAAGGCTGCGGTTATAAGCACTGCGCCGACCATGCCCCCAATAAATCCCACGAATGTTTTCCCTGGGGAGATATGAGGAATGAATTTTGTCTTGCCCAAATACTTGCCCGCAAAGAAGGCAAAGATGTCCGTGCCCTTGGCCACAAAGATCGTGTAGAAGAGCGCCGCTTCCCCGATTCCTGGCCCCTCCATGTAACGGAGGCGTAAGGCGTAGCTACCGAGAAACCAAATGTAAATCACGCCAAAGACCGACCCCGCCAGGCCACCCAAGAGGGCCTTTGATGGTTGGTCACTGAGGGCAGGAAAGACTAAAGCCAAGAAGTAGAGAACGAAAAAAGCGCCCTCCCACTCTAATATTCCTGAAAATCCCAGCTCGTAATTCAAGACCGGGAGGCAAGCCAAGAAGGCGCCGAAAAAACTCATTCTGTTGACTGCGACATTTAAGCCTGCAGCCTTCGCAAGAATCGCAAACTCGCGCAGACCAAAGAAAAATAGCAGGGGAACGAGTAGCCCGATGCATAAAGCGCGGTTGCTCCAATGATCCAAATAGAGAAGACCGCATATTGCTGCAAGCAGCGAAAGGCCAATCTTCAATCGGGTCTTTACGACGTCATCCAACATGCATTCATCCCAGAACCACAAAGAGCGGTGTTCGTTTCCACGGCGCGGCATTATACTTTTCGCCTTCCCTACTTGAAAACGGAGAGAACGCCATGGGTTCGGATTCCAGCCACAGCAATCATGACCTCCCCCTCAACAACAAACTCCTCGCAATTGGAGTCACCGCCGCGATGCTGCTCTGCATCACCTGCGCAAACTTGCTCAGTCCCGACCCCCTTCCGAGCGGAAAAAAAACTCAAAAAAAGAACCGGGTCTCTCTCCCCAAAGTCATCCTTCACAACGCAAAGCTGGTGACTTCTAAGAAAACCCTAGAAGAGACAGCCCTAGTCATCGGGGTTGATGGACGCATCCTCGCCCTCACGGATGAAAAAGGATTGAAGCCCTGGAAAAAACCCGGGGTTGAAGTCGTCGACCTCCAGGGACAGGTCGTTATTCCTGGCCTCAGAGATGCTCATGGCCACATTGTTGGTCTGGCAAAACACAAGGTCGGCCTCGACCTCAGTGAAGCCGACGACCGCTACGATCTTTGCAGCCGCGTCGAGTCTCACCTCGTCACCTACAAAGGCAAGTGGCTCGTTGCTCGGGGCTGGGACCGAAGTAAATGGACCGATAAGAGCGGGGATATAAGCCTGAGCTTTCTCGACACCTACACCGGCGACACCCCCACAGTGCTCAAGCGCGTCGACGGTCACGCCGCCTGGGTCAACAGCGCCGCCATGAAAATCGCAGGGATCACCAACCTCACCCCCGATCCTGAAGGCGGCAAGATCGTTAAAGACTCCTACAATCAAGCAACCGGCATGCTCATTGATAGCGCCATGGACCTCGTGACTAAGCACATCCCCAAGATCACGGACGAAGAGCTTGAAGAGCACTGGCGCCGAGGCCTCAATGCCGCCGCTAAAGTCGGTCTGGTCGCCGTCCACGATGCAGGAATGGGCGCTCAATCACTACGCGTGTTAGAAGCCCTGGCCAAAAAAGAAACACTCCCAGTCCGCGTCTACGTCATGCTCAGCCCAGGCAACAAAGACTTCTACCTAAAGCAATTAAAGAAGGGCCCTCGGGTTGGACTCTACAACGATCAGGTCACGATTCGGGCTGTGAAGATCTTCCAGGATGGCGCCCTCGGATCCCACGGCGCCGCGCTCTTTGAAGACTACAAGGACAAGCCAGGCTTCAAGGGCATCCTCAGCCAGAGCCCCTATGAGTCCTTCAAGATCTCAAAGCTTGCCATCGATGCGGGCTTCCAGGTTTGCACCCACGCCATCGGCGACAGAGCCATTCGCCTGGTCCTCGACAACTATGGAGAGCTCTTTAGACAACCTGATTACGCTGGGGTCAAAGCAGCGCGCATGCGCCTCGAACACGCTCAGGTCATCTCCCCCAAAGACCTTCCTCGCTTCGCCGAGATGGGTGTCATCGCGTCCATGCAACCGACCCACGCCACCAGCGATCAAAGCTTCGCCGAAGATCGCGTCGGCGCGACACGACTAAAAGGCGCCTACGCATGGAAAACACTGCTCAAATCGGGGGCTCCCCTCGCCTTCGGATCTGACTTCCCCGTCGAAGAAGAAAGCCCCCTTCGTGGCATCTACGCCGCCGTCTCTCGCCAGAACTCCAAAGGTCATCCCAAAGGCGGCTGGCGCATGAGCGAAGCCCTCACCCCCGGACAAGCCCTCGAAGCCTTCACCTCGGGCCCCGCTTTCGCCGCCTTCGAAGAGCAAGAGCGCGGAGAACTCAAAGTCGGTCACAAAGCCGACCTGACCATCCTCGCCGAAAACCCCATGACCGTCGCCCGCAAGCAAGCCTCGAAGCTCACAGAGATCAAGATCATCGGCACCTATGTCAACGGCAAGAAGGTCACACTGTTGAAAATGGCTGGGGAGTAGGCGGACAAACACAGGGTTTGCCCCTACATGGTCATTCATAAGACCCAAAGCCCACAGCAACGCGAAAAAAAAGGTAGGGGCAAACGCCACCGGAATGCCGGACCCAATAGTGTTCGGCAAGGTTCTTG
>JARGOJ010000430.1:3286-7436 GCA_029210225.1 Planctomycetota bacterium | reverse complement strand
ATGGTGATACCGCGCTCTTGTTCGTCCTTGTTGTAATCGGTGGTTGTTGTGCCTTCATCCACGCCCCCAAGCTGGTGGGTCTTCCCTGTGTAATAGAGAATGCGCTCCGTCGTCGTTGTTTTCCCAGCATCGATGTGCGCTATGATCCCGATGTTTCGGGTCAATGACAGACGTTCTTCAATGGATTGTTTGGCCTTCTTGGCCATGGCTCTAGCCCCAACGATTAAAAAAAGTTCAACAACGGTTCTCAGGCTCCTCAATAACGAGGGCCCTATAGGATGAATTAAAAACGCCGGATTCCTGTCATGGGAGGACCGAATCCAGCGTTTATTATTGTGTGTGTTGTTGGGGTTTACCAGGCGAAGTGAGCAAAAGCCTTATTCGCTTCGGCCATCTTATGAATGTTCTCACGCTTGGTAATTGCGGCACCTTCACGACGGGAAGCAGCAATCAATTCATCGGCGAGGCGTAAGTGCATGGGACGACCACGCTTGGCACGAGCTGCGTCAATGACCCAGCGGATTCCAAGAGCCGTTTGGCGCTTACGCTTGACTTCGACGGGCACCTGATAAGTGGCACCACCGACGCGACGACCTTTGACCTCAACCAATGGCTTTGCGTTGTGCATAGCTTGGAGGAAGACGTCTAGAGGATCCTTTTTGAGACGCTTTTCGATCTCATCCATGGCGCGGTAGAAGACTTTTTGAGCGACGAGTTTTTTGCCGTCGAGCATGACACAGTTAATAAACTTCGTGACGAGCACGTGGTTATAACGAGGGTCAGGCTGCATAAAGCGTGACGGTGATTTGAACTTGCGAGGCATATCTATATTTCCTTTACAACTTTCGCGTCGGATAAAGACGACGAAAGCGAACCCCTGCATGTGTAGGGTTTAGCACGTTTGTTGATTTGTATTTTGACTTAGGACTTAGGACGCTTGGCGCCATACTTCGAGCGCTGTTGCATGCGACCATCAACACCAGCAGCGTCAAGGGCGCCACGGATGATGTGATAACGCACACCAGGAAGGTCACGCACACGGCCACCACGAACAAGAACCACAGAGTGCTCCTGAAGGTTGTGTTGTTCGCCGGGAATATACGCGGTGACTTCTTTTCCGTTCGAGAGACGAACACGAGCAATCTTGCGGAGAGCAGAGTTCGGCTTCTTAGGAGTTTGAGTCTTCACTTGGAGGCAAACACCACGCTTTTGTGGGCATGATTCCAAAACTGGAGACTTGGACTTCTTGATTTGTTTTTTGCGACCCTTACGGATCAACTGATTAATGGTAGGCATTCTTTAAACCTTTAATAACTGTTCACACACACAATGTATTTTGTTGGAGGAAACACGCCTTATCAACGACGTGTTTCCTCACTAAAACTCAATCTAATTTGCCGCCACCAAGGGACATTGGTATTGATTCCCCGAGAGGATCTGGACCTGGTTCGGTAGCAAATTTTTCGACCACGCAGGAGTGATACCCTTTGAACCCAGTTCCAGCAGGAACGAGGTGTCCGAGAATAACGTTCTCCTTGAGGCCGAGAAGTCTGTCTTCCTTCCCGGAAAGCGCTGCTTCAGTGAGCACTTTCGTCGTTTCCTGGAAGGACGCCGCCGAGATAAAGGATTCACTAAAGAGTGATGCCTTGGTGATACCCAACAGCAGTGGATCTGCGGTCGCGGGTTTTCCACCTCGGTTGGCAATCGACTTGTTATGACTACGAAACTGGAATTTGTCAATGATTTGTCCAGGAAGAAATTCCGTATCGCCCGTGTCCGCAACCTGAACCTTCCGGATCATTTGCATAATCACGATTTCAATGTGTTTGTCATCAATGATCACATTTTGCGAACGATAAACTTTTTGGACTTCCTGCAACAGATATTGCTGAAGTGCTTCCGCGCCGCAGATTCGGAGAATATCGTGAGGGATCATGTTGCCCTTGGTCAGAGCATCACCGGCCTTCACAGTATCACCCGTGTGGACATGCAACTTACGACCGTGTTGGAAAGTGTGCTCGACGAGCTGGCCACCGGCACTACGAATAAGGATGGTGCCTTTTCCGCGTTTCTTCGGACCAATTTCCACCTGACCGTCAATTTCCGCCATCACTGCGGGGGTGCGAGGTTTACGCACTTCAAAGATCTCAGTCACACGTGGTAGACCACCTGTAATATCCTGAGTTCCACCGACTTCACGAGGAGTCTTAGCAAGCAGCTGACCAGGAACAATGCTCTCTCCTGGATCAACTTCGAGGTGAGCACCCTCTGGAATCGGGTAAGACGAGATCGTCTGGCCTTCTTCATCATTGACAACGATCATTGGGTGGTGATCACCCTTATGCTCGATGATCACTTGATACTCGACCTGAGTCTTGGAGTCCTTCTCGCGACGCATGGTGACGCCTTCGATAATACCTTCGTAAGAAGCTTTACCGCCTTTAAGTGCAAGAATCGGTTCCATGTGAGGGTCCCACTGGAACAACAAGGACCCCTTCTTCTTACCAACACCCATTTTTACAGGGGCATCTTCTTTGACGTGAATGATCGAGCCGAGAGGCACTTCATAACTTTCGAGGGTGATGCCACGATCGTCACAAATGTGGATGGTTCCCTTGCCTTCAATCTCAATCTGCTCGCCATGAACAGTGTGGACACGCATGTTCTCATACATAATCTTCCCGGTGATACCGGCAAAGATGTCACTCTCCTGGCGCTTGGTCGTAGAAACACCACCAATGTGGAAAGTACGCATGGTGAGCTGAGTTCCCGGCTCTCCAATGGACTGAGCGGCGATAATGCCGACCGCGAGACCTTCTTCAACAATACGACCCCGAGAGAGGTCCATGCCGTAGCAAGTCGCGCAGATACCGATTGGGGTATCACAGGTCAATGAAGAACGGACGCGGATCTTACCCTTCTTAGAGAGAGTCTTCTCAATCTTGCGGGCAATGTCCTCGGTGATCAGCTCATTCTCGCTCACAATGACTTCGTCAGTCACGACGTCGACAATGGTGTCGCGAGCGGTGCGACCACGGATAGAGCGCCAGAAAGGCACTTCAACCATTTCACCAGCGAAGACCGCGCCTTTTGAAATACCGCGTTCTGTTCCGCAGTCTTTCTCGTTGATCACAACGTTCTGACCAATATCGGCGAGCTTACGAGTGAGGTAACCGGAGTCAGCTGTTTTAAGAGCTGTATCCGCCAAACCTTTACGAGCACCGTGAGTTGAAGAGAAGTATTCAAGAACGTGAAGACCTTCGCGGAAGTTCGCCTTAATCGGCGTCTCGATAATCTTACCGGATGGCTTCGCCATAAGACCGCGCATACCGGCCAACTGACGAATCTGCTGGTGAGAACCACGAGCTCCAGAGATAGCCATGAGATAGACAGGATTAAGGAATGGCTTCCCGTCCCGAATATCATTCTTGAGGCCAACGATCATTTCCTCGCCAACCCGCTCTGTGGCGTGGGTCCACTCGTCAATAATCTGGTTGTAGCGTTCGAGATTGGTGATCACACCCTTCTCATACTGACGTTGAATCTGGCCGACTTTATTCTGAGTCTCCGCAATGATCTCCACTTTCCGCTTAGGAATGTGAAGGTCGTGAGTCGCGAAGGAGAGACCGGCGAGAGTTGAGTGCTTGAATCCTGTGTCCTTGAGATCGTCGAGGAGCTCAAGAGTCGCTTTACGACCGACATACTTGTGAGAGTCAGCAATAATCTCCATAAGGCGCCCCTTCTTGAGGGGGTAGTTATAGAAAGGCATGCCTTTAGGGATGATGTCGTGGAAGATACAGCGACCCACAGAAGTGTGAATGATCTTGCTATTTTTAGCCGACAGGAAGACGCGATCGCCTTCGACGATTTCCATGACGCGGGTGCGCTCTGGAAGACGGATCTTAATGTGAGTTTGCAAGGTCACTTTGTTTTGACGCCAAGCCATTTCGACTTCTTGGAAGCTGTCATAAGGGCGCTCAAGGTCTTCCCCGAGTTCCATTGTGTTTCCACAAGTCATGTAGTAGCAACCAAGGACAATGTCCTGGGAAGGTGCGATAATGGGCTGACCATTCGCAGGGCTAAACACGTTGTTTGTGGATAGCATGAGCGTCGTGGCTTCGACCTGAGCCTCAAAAGAGAGGGGCAGGTG
>JARGOJ010000430.1:0-3276 GCA_029210225.1 Planctomycetota bacterium | reverse complement strand
CGGCAAACAGGCGAGCGGCGGCCCGTCAAAGTCGGGGCAGTACAAACCAGCGGGTGAAGCTTGATCGCGTTCCCTTCAATGAGGATCGGCTCGAAGGCCTGGATACCCATACGGTGAAGAGTCGGAGCGCGGTTAAGCAGCACGGGGTGCTCGAAAATCACTTCTTCGAGAATATCCCAGACTTCCTCGTCTTTACGCTCCAGCATTTTGCGGGCGATCTTAATCGTCTCGGCGTGGCCGAGCTCTTTAAGGCGACGAATAATGAAAGGCTGGAAGAGCTCAAGAGCAATCTTCTTAGGAAGACCACACTGGTGCAGTTTCAGCTCAGGACCCACAACAATCACAGAACGAGCACTGTAGTCAACGCGCTTACCGAGAAGGTTCTGACGGAAACGACCTTGCTTACCTTTAATCATGTCTGTGAGGGATTTGAGAGGACGGTTGTTCGAGCCCATAACTGGACGGCGGCAACGGTTGTTGTCGAAGAGCGCATCGACAGACTGCTGCAACATCCGCTTCTCATTGCGAATAATGACTTCTGGAGCGTTGAGGTCGAGTAGCTTCTTGAGGCGGTTGTTCCGGTTAATCAAGCGACGGTAAAGGTCGTTGAGGTCACTGGTGGCAAAGTTTCCACTCTCAAGCAAGACAAGCGGACGAAGATCGGGAGGAATGACAGGGACAATGCGCATACTCAGCCAGCTTGGAGCGTTGCCGGAGTCGCGGATGGCCTTGGTGATCTTCAAACGCTTAATGAGGTCTTTGGTCTTCTGGCGAGAACGAGTCTCGCGAAGCTCGTGATAGATTTGATCGATGAGCATATCGAGGTCGAGACCAGCGAGAATCGACTCGATGGCTTCCGCGCCCATACCGGCTTCAAAAGCGTCGCCGTAACGATCTCTCGCTTCACGATACTTATCTTCGGTGAGCAGCTCTTTCTCGGAAAGGCCCGTATCTCCAGGATCGGTGACGATATAGTCCTGGAAATAGATGACCCGCTCGAGGCTCGAAGTCTTCTTCGCTAAGAGGGCTCCAAGGCGACTCGGTAGGGCTTTAAAGAACCAGATATGCGCGACAGGCGCAGCGAGGGTGATGTGACCCATGCGCTTACGACGAACGCGAGAGTGAGTGATCTCAACACCGCAACGGTCGCACTTGATTCCTTTGTGCTTGATACCTTTGTATTTACCGCAGGCGCATTCCCAGTCCCGTTCAGGTCCGAAGATGCGCTCACAGAAGAGGCCGTCTTTCTCCGAACGATAAGTCCGGTAGTTGATGGTCTCTGGCTTCTTAATTTCACCGAAGGACCAACGACGAATGTCCTCGGGGGAGGCAAGACGGATCGAGACTGATCCGTAGTCGTTGATTCGGTTGTAAAACATATCCATATAAATCTCTCCTGCTAAAGGCGCTCTGCCATGCCATACATCCAGGCCCATGGTGGCAAGGTCGAGAGGCCCTGCAGTCTCCCGATTTTGTTTCGAGTGTCAGAGGAAAACGGTGCCCGATTCGTGTTTTCCTCTGAAGATTCCATTCGCTTCAGGTCAGTTGATCGACTTCTTCTTGAGTTCGATATTTAGACCGAGTCCTTTGATCTCATTACAAAGAACGTCGAAGGAAACCGGGGTGCCGGGTTCAAGAACGTTCTCGCCTTTGACCATAGACTCATAGATCTTGGTGCGACCATCCACGTCGTCTGATTTCACGGTGAGGAGTTCTTGGAGAACACTTGCCGCGCCGTACGCTTCAAGGGCCCAGACTTCCATTTCACCGAAACGCTGACCACCGAAACGGGCCTTACCACCAAGAGGTTGCTGGGTGATGAGTGAGTAAGGACCTGTTGCGCGAGCGTGCACCTTGTCGTCGACGAGGTGATGAAGCTTCAACATATACATGAAGCCAACAGTGGTTTCCTGATCGAAGGCTTCCCCGGTGCGGCCGTCATGCAGTTGCATCTTTCCGCTTTGGGTTGTCCAGTCTTCTTCAGCGATCTTGTCCGTGCCATCCACAACCTGGTTGAGGCCTTTTTTGGCTTCTTCCAGGGTCATGTCTTCACGACGCTTGCTGTGAGCAAGGTGCAAGATCTTACGGATTTGGCTTTCGCTGGCTCCGTCGAAGACCGGTGTGATCGCTTGGAAACCAAGTGTTCTGGCGGCCCACCCAAGGTGAGTCTCCATGATCTGACCGACGTTCATACGAGAAGGCACACCAAGCGGATTCAGGAGAATCTGCACAGGAGTTCCATCTTCGAGGAAAGGCATGTCTTCTTTAGGGACAATCTTAGCGATCACACCCTTGTTACCGTGACGACCGGCCATCTTGTCACCGACAGAGAGGGTTCTCTTTGTCGCGACGTAAACCTTCACAAGTTCGAGGACGCCTGTTTCCAGTTCGTCTCCGCGCTTGAGGCGGTTCTTTTTGCGTTCTCTCTCAGAGTCGAGATCTTCAACACGTTCAGCGTAGCGAAGAACGGTCTCGCGGACTTTCTTGCGGTTCGGACGACTTGGCAGGACCAAATTGCGATACTCAAGATAGGCGCGAAGATCGCGAGGAGGAACGCGACGGAGGAGGTCGACATCAATCGGTCCGCCTTCGTTGTGCTGAGGTTCACCACCAGAGAGTTCGGTCAATGCACGAACCAGGCGGGTCAACTGCTCAACGATACGACGGTCAAAGGTGTCTTCGATTTCAGCGACGAGTCGGTCGACTCGCGCTTTCTCTTCGTCGTCGAGGTGAGTCTTACGGCTGAATTTTTGAGCGTCGATCACGATTCCTGAGGTTCCAGAAGGAACTTCGAGAGAGTCGTTCTTAACGTCTTCACCCATGCGACCAAAGATAGCGTGGAGCAGTTTCTCTTCAGGAGAGAGCTCGCTCTTGTTCTTTGGCACGACTTTACCGACGAGGATGTCTCCAGGAGAGACTTTTGTTCCAACGCGAACGACGCCGTCTTCACTAAGGTTGCGAAGCGCCTTCTCAGAGACGTTAGGAATATCACGAGTGAATTCCTCCCGTCCGAGCTTGGTCTCGCGAATCTCAATCTCGAACTCATTGATATGAATCGAGGTGTAGGTGTCGTCGTGGAGGAGCTGTTCGGAGATGACGATCGCGTCTTCGAAGTTGTAGCCGTCGTAGGTGAGGAACGCCGCGAGGACGTTCTTTCCGAGGGCTAGTTCACCTTCTTGGGTCGCGGCGCCGTCGGCAATCACCTGTCCTTTACGGACTTTATCGCCAACTTTCACGATGGGCTTTTGGTTGAGACAAGTGCGCTCGTTGAGTCCG
>JARGOJ010000429.1 GCA_029210225.1 Planctomycetota bacterium | reverse complement strand
GGAATACGAATATACGATGAAAGATCAAAAAATAGTGTTGTTGAAAGAAACGAATCTCTTAGAGAAATGAGAGAATATTCATTTACAGGACAATGACATTGCTTTCCGGGAATCTGAACTCTGTTTTTAGAGTGGGTGAATTGTCTTCTTCGCTCCAAGCATCTTCGCCGCAGCGTCCCTAAACGACGCGAATCTCGTTTTTAGGAATCGTCCAACCTCGTTGATAAAAATCGTTCCTTTGTCTTCTCTCGAGGACAATGGTTTCAATGAAAGAAGCGCATGAATCACTATCTTGACGATTTGAACAGTCGCGATCGGGAAACGCGAAGCCTGGCACGAGAGGAACTAGAGGCTCTCGGATCTGTCGCTCTTCCTGAACTCATTGAGATTTTGCAAGCTGAATCCGAGGATAAAGGGGCAGAAGCAAGACGAGGAATGGGACGGGCGGCAGTGACTGGAGTTGTCGGCGGGCTCGGCGGAGCGATCATCAATGACTCGATTGATAACGAATTCCGAGATCGCGACATCAACGCGAAAGCGCGCCGAGTGGCCGCCGACTTAGTCGGTAAACTGGGACCGTCCGGGAAGCCAGCGCTTCCGGCGCTGAAGCTGGCCCTTCAAATCACTCGGAACAAAGCGGTTCGCGGGGCCATCAGAGAAGCCGTGAAGAAGGTGAATGGTCTGAAGGTCGCTTTTGATCTGGTGGACGAATCGGGGAAAGTGATTGCGGCTCCTCGAAGTCAAAAAGGAACCCAGCATAAGAAAATGAAACGCGAGACTTATTCTTGCCCGGGATGCGAGTCGACTTTGCGTCCGAAGAGAACAGTTCGCTATCATCCGCTGACCTTTTGTTGTTTTGTCCTCGCAGGGATTGTCGCCGGGATACTCGTTCCATTTATCGGCGCGATTGGGCTGATCGCAGGACTTGCGATCGGGGCTGGAGGGACAATCGTTCCTAAAATTTCAACCTACAAGTGCCGGGGCTGTGGTTACAAAGAAAAACAAAACGTCGGGACGCTCTAAGAGTTGAACTCTTGAAATTAGAATCGTAGATCCTTGAGAAGAGGCGTTGACAGAACCACTCTCGCTAAAAGTCTAACGGAGACATGGTAGATAATGACTATGAGTTGCAACGCAGACTCTCACTGATCGATCCGGCAGACACGCAGGCCAAACTCGACCTGATAAACTCTCGCGCTCGTATCGATGGCAACCAAGCATATCTAGCAATCCTCAGTGACCGACTCTTTTGGAATCAGTGTCCTGAGGCCATGCAAGATCAAACTATTTCAATCGTGGATACCGCTCTCTCGGCTGACTATTCCTTTGTTGAAACGAAAAGCTATCGCTGCGGCGGAGAGGAGCATCGCATTGCCAGCTTTCTTCATAATAGCAGTGGGATAATCTTGAATCTCCTCCCTGGGGGGACCTTTGTCATGGGAAGTGATCATGGTGAATGGCCCGAGGAACGGCCCGCTCACACGCGAAAGGTCGATCCGTTTCTGATAGGCCGATTCTCGGTCACGCAAGAAGCTTGGGATCGGATAGGCGGAGAGGACCGCCGGATTTTTATCGGGCACCATTTACCAATTGTTGGAGTGAGCTGGGAGAGTTGTGGCGTCTGGATTGATAAGGCTCTCGGTGCTTTGCGCCTTCCCAGTGAGTGTGAATGGGAGTACGCCTGTCGAGCAGGAACGACGACAGATTATCATTGGGGTCAGGAATCTGATTGGTCCTATATTTGGCACGAGGAGAATTGTAAAGTGAAGGGCGTTGCAGGCCCGCGGGATGTCAGAATACACTTCGAGAATAAGAAATGGAATGCCTTTGGTTTGGTCGACATGAGCGGTAACGTCTCGGAGTGGTGTTCGGACGAATGGTTCTGGAGATATGAAGACGGCGGATACAATAGGCAACCCGAAGATCGGCCTGATTTAGATAGAGTCACCCGGGGCGGAGCTTTCAATTGGGATGCTGAAGATTGTCATTCATTTTATCGCGGTGGAGATGAGCGTTGGGATGGTCAAGATGATGTCGGCTTCCGCGTGGCTCGTGACATTCCGAAACTCTCTTAGATTCTCCGCCTTTTTCATTGACTGAACTTCTCGCTAGGTTCAGTCAACCCGTTAATTTTTAAGCTTAGTATAAAGGAACTAGAGATTTGGATTCGCGTAACAATACCTCGATGGATTGAGTCCCTGCAGTGCCTGTCGATCGAAAATTGATGATAGGAATGGGTCGGTGCCGTTCACCAAAGATAGAAGGGATGATCCACGGGGCTTGTATTTCATTTAAGACCCAAAAAATTGGGACCGACTCGATCACTCACTTTCATTGAAATCATCTTCGTCTAAATCATCACTTTTGGCGCGATCTTCAGCGGCCTTCTCTCCTTCGCCCAGTTCCTCCCACGAGTTTGCGCGGTTACCGAAGTAAGTCGGATCAGGCTCTAGCTCAATGGCAATATTGTAGTCTTCAATTGCGCCCTTCGGATCACCGGTCGCCCGTTTGGCGATTCCCCGATTACTAAATGCGCTAGACATCTTGCCTTCACTAAGTTCAATGGCTTTTGTGTGGTCCAAAATGGCGCCTTCATTATCGCCAAGGAGCTGCCGAGCGATGCCTCGGGAATTGAAGTAGTCTGGGGATTCGGGATGTAGACGCAGGGCCGCGTTGAAGGAGGCGATTGCGTTTGAATAGTCTCCCATTTCCATGAAGCAAGACCCGAGGCCGGAGTGAGCTTCGTCCAATTCTTCGTCAACCAGCAAACAGGTTTGGAAGCATTCTTTGGCCTCTTCGATTTCTCCCGCTGCTACGAGCAGAAGGCCAATCTCTATCGCAGAGTCAGTGTAGTCTGGATTCAACTCGAGGGCTCGGCTATGGTCGTCGAGGGCTTCACCGTAATCCATGGCTGGATTGTCCTCATCACTCCAGCAAAGACCACGATTGTAGTAGAAAAGAGCGTTCTGACCGTTCAATTCAATGGCGCGGTTGAAGTCTTCCATCGCGCCAGCAAAGTCGCCGACAGGACGGCGGGCCAAGCCTCTGTTGCTATACAAGACCGCTTTGAACTCGTCTGTGTCTGTTCTTTCAAGGGCTTCAGTGTGGCTTTCAACCGCCTCATTAAAGAGACCGCAGCGATGCTGCGCAATACCTCGTGCATCATAAGCTTGAGTATGAAGTGGGGCCAACTCCGTCGCCTTGACTAAGTCTTTTAAGGCTTCTTCATCCATGTCCTCGTCGAGCTTGAGCAAGCCTCGCTGATACAGTATATGCCCATTGTCAGGGTCGAGTTCATGGGCCAGATCAAAGTCTTCCATGGCTTTCTTCGGGTCTCCCAATTCTTGGAGCATTTCGGCCCGTAGCGACAATAGGTAAGAGCTCTTCGGATCAATCTCTAAGGCTCTCTCGATGTCGGCAATTCCAGCGCTGTAATCTTCGAGAGTCGCGTAGGTCATGGCTCGATTCGCATAGACCTCTGAATTCGGGCCGCCGAGCTGCAGAGATTTTTCGAAGTCGGAAAAGGCCTCGTCGAAGCGATCCAAATCACCCAGTAGATTTGCCCGGTTCGCCCAGCCCGCCGGATCGTCGGGAGCGAGTTCTATCACCTTGCTAAAATCGGCAAGCGCGTCCTCAAACTTTTCAGAGAGCGCGTAGGCGATCGCACGGTTTCCGAACGATTCGACGTCCTCGCTTTTATGTTCGATACATTGGTTGAATAAAGCGATGGCTTTGTCGTAGTCTTCGCTTTCTAAACAATCGAGACCCTGCTCGAAGATTTCCTCGAATTGATCTTCTGAATTTATTGCCATTGTGTCCTGGTTCTAAAATAGACATGGGTATTATTTGGGTTCGCAATCATCCTTGTTTTCTTTCGGAGTTCAAGAGGCTTACCGCTTCCTGACAAAAGCCAGAGTCTGTCAGAGCTTCCAGATGCAAATTGAGCAACGAGTAAAGAGGTCGTCCGGCCTCCCCCATTCCTAGGAGCGCTTCAACGGCCATCGCTTTGACAGCAAGTCGCTTGCGAGTGAGAAACTCTTCAACAATCGGCAAAGCCAAGTCCGTTTCTTCGACGCCAATATTCCCGATGGCCCAAGAGCATAGCCCGGCCAGTTCGTCGATTGAGAGTCCGTAAAAAGGCTTCTCACGGTAAAGCTCCAGCGCCTTCTCTTTCAGTTTTGGAAGAGCGCCCTTGGCCCGTCCACCATATCGCCCGAGTATCCGTGCCGACAGCAGCGCTTGCTCACGATCCGGTCCATCAAGCATGGCGACAAATCGGCCGACCAAGAGAGGAATTAGCTCTCGGATAATCAACTGTCTCAGAGCGCTGCCCATTTGTGTTCATAATGCGATAACTGAGAAATCGAGTTCGCTGCTGGTAGCAAAGCACAGTGAATCGGACTGCCGAAGCAGCGAGCATTCACGAGCATTTGAGACAACGGAGTGATTTCGATTGCTCGTTCATAGCGTATCAAGAGAATCGGGCAGCGCTGTCAGATAAAACTCTCTGGTGCCTGTGAGATTCGTCGGAGGACATTTCGTAAAGAGCGAAGCCGTCACAGTCCAGAGGCGATCCACTCAGTGAGTCTGAAGGGTCTTCCTCGGGGGTCAAAATCGAGATTTTGTTGTCGATGAGGTCTAACAAATTCATGTTCAAGTGGGCGAGATGCGACGCGAGCGTAAACACCAAGTCCCGGGCCGCCCGGCTGTGTGTCTGCCCGGGATAAATTAACATCTCCCCGTTCTCATTTTTTCTGAATGGCCGCAAAGCTAGATTTAATGAAAACAGCCAACTTGAACCCACCAGTCAACCCAGATCCTACGGATGACCCGATGAATACGACCCTTCAAACGATGTGGGGTATAAGCAGCGATAAGATAACCAGAATGCCGTAGGACCGATTGGATCTTTCGGAATTCCGGGAAGGCTGGGTCGTTCTAGGGGTGGGCGCCGACGAGAGAGAATGGTGGGTGATCATTGCTTTTCTCTCATTCTTTTGCGGGCATGAATCATGCCTCACAGCTGTTTGCGGTGAGTCCTGTGTGTCTTGAGAGATCCTTTGCCGCTTGATCAGAGCCACACCATCTCTTATTATCAGGCGCCCTAGGCTCAGGAGTGACGATGCGGTCCTTCACGGCGTCCGTCATAACAATGTTCCTTAGTCCTGCTGGTTCGAGATTGAAAGCACAAGGAAAACATACATGTCCGAAACATATGAAATTATTTATACCCACACCGACGAGGCGCCCGCGCTCGCGACCTATTCCCTCTTGCCCATTATTGAGGCCTTCACAAAATCCTCAAATGTGGTCATTGAGAAGCGCGATATTTCCCTCGCTGGACGGATTCTTGCTAATTTCCCGGACTACCTCACAGACGAGCAAAAGCAAAGCGACGCGCTGGCTGATCTCGGTGCGCTGGCTAAGACCCCTAAGGCCAACATCATTAAGTTGCCGAACATTAGCGCTTCTATTCCTCAGCTTAAGGCGGCCATCGCCGAGCTGCAGAGCAAGGGATACAAGCTCCCAGAGTTCCCTGACGAGCCAGAGAGCGCTGAAGATAAAGCGCTCCGGTCGAGATATGCCAAGGTCCTCGGTAGCGCTGTTAACCCTGTCCTTCGGGAAGGAAACAGCGACCGTCGCGCCGCCAAGCCAGTTAAAGAATACGCCCAGAAGAACCCAAAAACCCTCGGCGCGTGGAGCAAAGACTGCAAGTCTCACGTGGCTCACATGGAGAGCAACGACTTCTTCGGCTCGGAGAAGTCTCATGTCATGGCAAAGGCTGGAGACGTTCGCATCGAGCTGGTCAGCGGCAGTGGAACGTCTGTCCTCAAGGAATCTGTAAAGCTCCTCGAAGGCGAAGTGATCGACGGATCCTTCATCAGCGCTAAAGCTCTACGCGCTTTCCTCGCGAAAGCGATTCAAGACGCTAAAGACGAAGATTTACTGCTCTCATTGCACCTCAAAGCAACAATGATGAAGGTTTCTGACCCAATCATCTTTGGTCACGCCGTCACGGTCTTCTTCGACGACGTCTTTGCAAAACATGGCGATCTCCTGGAAGAGATCGGCGCGGAACCCACCAACGGCTTTGGCGATGTCTTAGCCAAGCTTGCAAAGCTCCCCGCTGACAAGCGCGCCGAAATCGAAGCCGACATCAAAGCTTGCTACGAGAAACGACCTCGCCTCGCCATGGTCGACTCAGACAAAGGCATCACCAACCTCCATGTTCCCAGCGATGTGATCATTGATGCGTCTATGCCTAATGTTGTCCGCGACTCCGGCTGCATGTGGGGACCAGATGGCAAGGCCGCCGAAACCAAGGCCATCATTCCCGACCGTAGCTACGCTGTGATCTATCAAGAGGTCCTCAACTACTGTCGTGAAAACGGCGCCTTCGACGTCAGCACCATGGGTGCGGTGTCCAACGTTGGCCTCATGGCTAAGAAGGCCGAAGAGTACGGCTCTCACGATAAGACTTTCGAGATCGCTGAGAACGGGACGGTTCGCATTGTTGACAACTCAAACGATGAGGTTCTCTTGGACTACGCGGTCGAAAAGGGCGACATTTGGCGCGCTTGCCAAACTAAAGACGTCGTGATTCGCGACTGGGTTAAGCTCGCCGTCAACCGTGCCCGTGCGACTGGAGCCGCCACTGTTTTCTGGCTCGACGAAAACCGTGGTCACGATGCTCAGCTCATCGCCAAAGTGAACAAGTATCTCCCTGACTTTGACACCGCTGGCCTCGATATTCAAATCTTGCCCCCAGCGAAGGCTATGCGTTTGGCCTGCGAGCGTGCGACCGCTGGCAAAGACACTGTCACTGTGACAGGGAATGTCCTCCGCGACTACCTCACCGACCTCTTCCCAATCTTAGAATTGGGCACGAGCGCGAAGATGCTTTCAATCGTGCCATTGTTGGCTGGTGGTGGACTCTACGAGACTGGCGCTGGTGGTTCTGCTCCGAAGCATGTACAGCAGTTTGTTAAGGAAGGACACCTCCGTTGGGACTCTATGGGTGAGTTCTTGGCGCTGGGCGCATCTTTAGAGGGACTCGGGGCACAATCAGGGAACGCGAAAGCAACGCTCGTTGGAGAGTGTCTCAATGACGCCGTTGCGAAGCACCTTGATAACAAGCGTGGTCCGTCTCGCCGGGTCAACGAAATTGACAATCGCGGAACGCACTATTACCTTGCGCTCTACTGGGCTGAGGCCCTCGCCGCACAAGACAAGGACGCTGATTTAAAGGCGCAGTTCACGACTGTTGCGAAAGCACTCGCCGACAATGAAGCAAAGATCAATGAAGAGTTGAACGGCGCTCAAGGCACACCCGTCGATATCGGCGGATACTTTATGCCCGATCCAGTTCGCACGGCCAAGGCTATGCGTCCAAGCGAGACCTTGAACGGGATCCTCGCAAGCGTTTGAAGCGCTGAGGATTGATATTCAATGAAACAGGGA